>JAPUJX010000027.1 GCA_027295975.1 Gammaproteobacteria bacterium | reverse complement strand
AGCCCGCGAAAGTCAACCAAGGCGCAACCGTAGTCGGTTGAGCCATTACCCCAGCGAAAAAGCGCTTCCTCGACGGCTCGTTCGTGACCGTGATCGGCAAACAGTTCGGTCACCTCACCCAGGCGATTCGAAAAGACAAAGGAGCGTATTCTGGGTAATACATCGCTCAGATCGTGTAAAAACAGCAGTAGAAACCGGGAGAGACGGCTCATGGATTTACTCACGTCACATACCACGTATACCGTGGAACGTCGTTCGCGTTTGTGCCGCCAACGCAAATTGAAGAACGTTCCGTCGTATGCAACGTTGTCGCGAATCATGCGTTTAATGTCGAGCGAACCTCGATGCGCCCTTTTGCGGCGACGGCGATGGTGGCGGGCGAGACGTTGCGCCAACTTGTGTACCACCCTGTCGACTTCGTCGAAATACCCCGCGGGTATCTGGTCGAGGCTTCCGCTCAGGGCCGCCTCTATGAGGGCTTTCCTGCCGGAGGCGTCCACGTGAAGCTGGTACTGGGCGTCAACGTAAGCGCGTACCTGCTGCTGCAGATATTGCCGTAGATAACGCAGCGACGAGATCGATTCCATATTTGCCGACGAACCATCTCCTGCCGTTGCCAGCAGCTTCTCGAGGGATGGGATGGCCAGAGCGCGAGATAACTGATCTACATGCGTTGTTTTGTCACGCAACGTCTTGATCGAAGCGAGATCCGATCGTTCCGCTTGTTCCTGAACGAGGAAAGCGAGATAACTCTGTTCGTCGTGCAGCACGCTCTCCAATACCTTCGATAACTTCTCGTCGCCATGGCGCTCGACCAGCGCCATCACGGCTTCGATGTCCAGATTCCGCAGGATGGTGCGCTTGGGGGGTTCCTGAAAGGCAAGCTGGTGGAAAAAACGCGCAAAACAGTCGGTGAATCGAGCCTTCTCCTCGCGGGATTTAGCCAGCACCAGGGCGAGAGAGTCTTCCAGCAACCGCGGATTGCCGATTCCCACCTGCTGGACAACCTGGAATCCATCCAGCGTTTCGGCCGGCGATACGGGCACTTCGGCGCTTCTGAGGGCGTGGACGAATCGGCTGAGGGTAACCTCCATGGGGTTCGAGTCTACCCGATGCACACCCCGGGAAGAATGGCGCGGCGGAAACTCACCTTGCGAAAAAAGAGATTCCCGGTTGACAAAATATGTCCAATTTCGGAGGTTATGGGGCAAAATCTCGAATCACCCGATGACCAGACCACTGAAAATTCTCCGTCGCATGATGCCTGACTGGCACCTCCCCCGGGAGCTGGCTTTCGATTATCTCCCGGGGGGTTTTGCCAACGCCAATTATCGCTTTTCGTTGGGCGGCAACAGTTATGTGCTGCGAACACCCGGCGGGGACCAACCATACGTGGACTGGAAACAAGAGCATGCTTTTTATCTCGCCGCACATGCCGTCCCTACCCCCACCCTCG
Source organism: Gammaproteobacteria bacterium (assembly GCA_027295975.1). Classification (GTDB taxonomy): domain Bacteria; phylum Pseudomonadota; class Gammaproteobacteria; order Pseudomonadales; family Azotimanducaceae; genus SMWK01. The sequence goes on along the minus strand of JAPUJX010000027.1, from coordinate 4,168 downwards.
TCGCTCTGGATGTAGATAACGGTGCGATGATTACCGAGTGGGTATCAGGACGCCTGCTGGTCGATGACAAACCCACCGTCGATGAGTTGCTGTCCTATCTGGCTGGATTACATGGCAACCTGCCCCGGGTCGATCGCAACTACGACCCCATCGCACTTTCGGCCGTGTATCTCGCCCGCGACCTACCCCATTCCCGAGCCAGGCAGTTGACAAACACCCTCACCTGGCCGCTGGGTGCCGTCGCAACCTGCCACAACGACTTGAATCCCTGGAACGTCATACGCAAGAGCGATTGCTGGGTAACATTGGACTGGGAATTCCTCGGCGTAAACGATCCGTTGTTCGACCTCGTAACGTTACACCAGGGTCTCCAGATGGCGGATGCCGAGCTGCTCGCGCTCAGCGAGCGGTACCTGGCAGACAGGGTTACTCAAGAACGACTAAGCGGGTGTCTGGCGGCTTTCTGGCTCAGGGAGTACAGCTGGGCATTCGCTCAAGCCTCGCGGGGCAACCGTCGAGAGGAGATCGAAACCCAGCTGGAGACCGCCGCGAAAAAACTACTGCAGTTTTGAGCGGTTTTGATCCCAGGTCTGTTTTGCCTCCCGGTGCATATTTCAACGGCAGCCGAACCTTCCGAGGCTCTTGATCCCGCCGCCTGTTACCGCAACCATTTCCGAATCTGGGCCGCCGCCGAATCGATTCGTTTTTGTCCGAGACCGCGGACTTCCACATAGGGGAAACCGTCTTCTTCAAGTGTTTGCCGGTAACGGGTAAACAACCGCTCTCTGTCGTGGGGGGCATCACGGAGGGAATCCGGTACCCAGGGCAGATCGGGCGCGGCAAGTAAATAGCAGCGGTGACCGCGTTCCAATAACGCTTCGCGTAACCAGGCATCCAGAACGCCGTATTTTTCCTCCCACCATATTCGGAGAACCAGCAGGTCCGTGTCACAGATCATCAGCGGCGGGCCTTCGTCCATGACCGCCTGCTCCGCCGCCAGTTGAAGATGGGCGATCTCCAGGACGTCTGCGGCGTCGTACCCATCTCTGCCGGTGAGGTAATCGCGTGCCACCTCGGCTACCAGCGGTGCCGCAAACTCACCCGCCAGCGCGTCCGCCAACGTCGACTTACCCGTCGATTCAGGTCCGGTGAGGCAGACGATCAGGCTGGTACCATGGTTTGTCGCCATGTTCTCCACCCGATGAACGCCATCGCGAGATACACGAAATAGAGCAGCGCGTAGGGTTCGATACCCTTGTAGAGATAGATCGCCGTGAGCAGGACGTCGACAATCAGCCAGACAATCCAGTTTTCAATATACTTGCGCGCAGTCATCCACATGGCCGCGAAACTCATGGTCGTGGTGGCGCTATCCCAGTACGCCAGGTCTGCATCGGTCTGAGTATCGAAAAACCATCCCATCAACACCGTCGCAACGGCGACAATCACCAGAAGCGCGAGACCGGCGCCGGGCGAAATTCTGCTGACGGGAAGATTCTCTTCCCCGGAGGGTTTCCCGCCGTACATCCAGTAGTACCATCCATATCCGTTCATCAACACGTAATAAACGCTCAGCAGGACATCCGCATACAAACGCTGCTGGGTAAACACGACTACGGAAACAAAGGCATATACCAGGCCGATGGGAAAGGTCCAGATATTCTGCCGGATCAACAACCAGACGCAAACGAGGCCCGAGACAAGTCCCAACAACTCGATGGGATCTACGTTCAAAGCGGCGTCGACTAATTCGCTCAATGGCTCTCCATGCGTTTGCTCTGCCAAAAACGAATGAGTGCGGCGTCAACACATGAGTGGAAAGGCCGCTTGGGGTTGGCACGCCACGACAGGGTGCCGGGAGGTGGTCAGCTGTGCAAGTCCGCTGGCAGGGAGGTGGATGCCTCGACGATTGGGGATACTTCGGAGATATCGTTTTGATCTTCGCGGCGCAAACATTCGTATTCCAGCCGGAACGGCACCAGGTCGCCGATATTCAGGCCCAGCCGTTCGATCAACACCTCGCTGAACGGAACAAATACTTTCATGTTGCCACCTAAAGAGTCCTTGCCGGATGGCCATTACAGACATTTTGTCTGCAGGTTGCATGCACAAATACTGGAGTCACGCGAAGGTATCATGGAGAAACGATGGAACGTTTACCGTGCATGGTTCACGTAAAAGCACCCCTCCCTGTAAACAGGTTGTTGGGCAACAAAAATTGATCGTCAAGATCCACCAAAACTCTATAGAATTGGCCCATGGCTAAAACCATTGCAATCGTCGAGGATGACCCGGACCAGAGGGCCAACTACACCGACGCCATCACCAAAAAAGGCTATCAGGTTTCTGCCTACGGGAGCCGCCAGGAAGCCCTGGAAGGTTTTGATCGAGAATTACCGGATCTGGTCATCCTGGACATTATTCTGGGTGAAGAAGTGGACGCGGGGTTTCAACTCTGTCGCGACCTGCTCGCCAGAGCGCCGTCACTACCGGTCATCTTTCTAACCGAACGAATCAACGAAATCGACAAGATCTCGGGGCTGCGTCTGGGAGCGTGGGACTACCTGCCCAAACCAATAAGTCTCGACTACCTGGCGGAGCGGATCTCCTCGTTGCTGCGCATCAACGAAGTTCGCGCGGAAAATGCGGAGAAGGAAAGCCCGACCGCAAAACGGGTCGGCGATCTCATGTTGGATCAGGATGCGCTGTTGATTTCCTGGAAAGGACACCGCATAGATCTTTCGGGAACGGAGTTCCGCATGCTCGCGAAACTCGTGCGTATGCCCGGGCACGCTGTCAGCTACGAGACGTTCATGAACGCAACCATGCAAAGCCTCGTGACCAACAACACCATCAACACTCATATGCGGAATATCCGCAAAAAATTCGAGAAAGTCGATGAAGATTTCTCCTCGATCAAGAGTGAATACGGCTTCGGCTACCGCTGGTCCACGGATCAGTTGTAAAGAGCGAGCCCTCCTCCTCTGCAGCCGCACGCCATGAAACTATTCAGGCGCATCTCCGGCCCACGCCTCGGCACCAAGCTGATGTTGCTTGGCTTAATGCTGCTGATCGTACCCTGGTTCAGTTACCGGCAACTCGTGGAGATGGAACGTCTGCTGATTCTGGGACAATCGAACGCCCAACTCCTGACCGCCCGGGGCATCTCGACCCTGTTCAACGGACGCGAGGATCTGTTCAACGATCTTCCCGTCACGATCGAAAATTACGAATCCCTGTACGCCCACCCTTTGCAGGGTAACGTCCGGCTCGACGGTAAGGTCGAGGACTGGGGCGAGGGACTCGCCGATGCGATCCTCTCTTTTGGTAGCGAATCCGGTACCTCGGACGCCGACTTTTCATTGTTGCTCGGGGAGCGCGGCGGGCAACTGTACGTGCACATGAACATCATCGATGCACACCACGTGTACCGCGACCCCGAATATCTGCGGCTGGATAACGCGGATCATGTCAGGCTCAGTTTCATTCGAGCCGACGGCGAAGATGGGCGCATCAACCTCACGCTGCCAGAGCCGGGTGTGGTAACCGCGTATCAGATGGACGCAGACTGGCGATTTGCGGCAACGGGTACGCCCGACAACAACATTCAAGGTTTCGTGGAGGAGACGGACGACGGTTATCTTCTGGAATTTCGCATGCCCCTGGACTACCTCGGCTCTTCGCGCGGATTCGGCCTCGACTTCGTGGATGTCGACGATGCAGAAAATCGCGAGATTCGCGCAACGACACAAACGTTGCCGACCGCGGGCAAAGAAAGTTTCAATCTCGTCGTTCTTCGTTCACCCGAGTTGTTGAACATCATCCAGGGTCTCGGATATTCCGGTGCCCGTATTCTGGTAATCGACGCTCAAAACCGGGTCAGGGCGGAAACGGGTACGATTCTGGATAACAGCACCCGCGCCGGAGATGCAGCATCGGCACCGGAAGCCGGAATCAAAGTGTTACGCTCCTGGTTCGAATCGGTGAGACCGCTCATTCACCGCCTGACCACGGGTGAGGAGTGGCAGCCGAGCCGCAGCCAACCCGAGGACGCCGAAGCGACCGCGGATGCAGCGATCGCCTCCTCGCTGTCTGGAGACCCGATCGCCCTTCGACGCAGTATCAGCAAAACCAATGAAGTCATCATGGCCGCGCATCCCATCGTTTC
>JAPUJX010000269.1 GCA_027295975.1 Gammaproteobacteria bacterium | reverse complement strand
GCCGAAGTCCCATGTCAGGCGCACCACCCTGATTGCCGCGGCGGCGCTGGTTGTCGTGGGCTTGAGCGCGTGGATTGTCGTGCCGGGTTTGCAACGCTGGTCCCAGGCGGAAGCGAGCGTGGTGCGCGAGCGACTCAGGTTGGCGACCGTTTCCCGGGGCGACTTCGTTCGCGACGTTTCGGTGCAGGGTCGGGTGGTGGCGGCGGTCAGCCCGACGTTGTACGCAACTCAAGATGGAACCATCACTTTTTTCGTGCAGGCTGGAGATCGCGTGGCGAAAGGAGACCGGCTTGCCATTCTCGATAGTCCCGAGATCAGCAACCGGCTCGAACAGGAACAGGCGACCCGGCAACGATTTGACATCGAACTCGAACGAAACCGGATTCAAGCCAAACAGCAGAAGCTCAACAACCAGAAAACGGTCGATCTCGCCAACGTGCAACTGATCGCGGCGAATAGAGAGAAACGCCGATCCGAGCAGGCTTACGAAAAGAACGCCATATCGCAGATTGACTTCGAAAAGTCCCACGATGATCTCCAGAATGCGGAGCTTGCACACAAACATGCGATTGCCGACGCGTCTCTGGACAACGAACGCCTGGACTTCGAACAGAAGACCAAACAGCTGGAAGCAGACCGTCAGTTTTTGCTCGTGGCAGATCTCGAACGTCAGGTGGGTGAGTTGACCATCGTTTCGCCGGTGAATGGCATCGTCGGTAATATTCTCGTTGACCAGAAAACGGCCGTAGGCCGTAATCAGCGTGTCCTGAGCGTGGTTGATTTATCCCAGTTCGAGATCGAGGTACAGGTCCCGGAAAGTTACGCCGACGATCTGGCGATTGGCATGGCAGCGGAGATACGTCTCGACAACGGCCTGATCCTCGCCACCCTCGTCTCCGTTTCCCCGGAAATCATCGACAACCAGGTCACCGGACGGATTCGCTTCGACGGTGATGTGCCCCGTGTGCTGAGGCAGAATCAGCGACTCACTACGCGCATTCTGCTCGAATCCAAAAACGACGTGTTGATGGTGCCGCGCGGCCAGTTTCTGCAGAGCGGTGGCGGTCGTATCGCCTACCGGGTGGAAAACGACATTGCTCACCGCCTTGCCATCGAGGTGGGTGCCCGCAGCCTGAACTCCGTTGAGATTCTCAGCGGGCTCCAAGCCGGTGACACGATTGTCATCTCGAGCATAGACATGTTCGAAGGCGCAGAAACGTTGTTGATTACCAACTAACCGATCTGGAATTCCATGACCCTTCTTAAGAGATTAAGAGTTTTGAGAGAGAAAAACACATGTTGACCATGCGCAACGTATCAAAGGTCTACCGGACCGATCTGGTGGAAACCCACGCCCTCCACGACTTTTCCCTGAGCGTGGAACCCGGCGACTTCATTGCTGTCACCGGCCCGTCCGGCTCCGGCAAAACCACGTTTCTCAACGTTGCCGGACTGCTCGAAACCTTTGACGAAGGCACCTTCGTGCTCGACGATCAAGACGTTTCCAATCTCAATGACAACCAACGCTCGGCTCTGCGCAACAGCAAAATCGGATTTGTATTTCAGAGTTTCAATCTGATTCCGGAGTTGAACGTTTTTGACAACGTGGATGTACCCCTGCGTTACCGGGGGTTCAACGCGAGCGAAAGGCGCAAACGCATCGACAAGGTCCTCGAACAGGTGGGTTTGGGCTCGCGGGCCAAACATCTGCCTCAGCAATTGTCGGGTGGGCAGCAGCAGCGTGTGGCTATCGCCAGGGCCCTGGCTGGGGAACCGCGGTTTCTGCTCGCCGATGAACCGACTGGAAACCTCGATTCACAGACCGCTCAAGGTGTCATGGATCTCCTCGACGATATTCACCGTGAAGGTGCGACGATTGTCATGGTCACCCATGATCCGGTGCTCGCTCGTCATGCCCAACGCAACGTGCATCTTCACGACGGTCGTATCACCGAAGCGGTTGCGGTGGAAATGCCGGTCGTTACGAGCGCGCCGTTTGGCGCGGTTTCTTGAACCTCCGTACGGGGAATCACAGTGTTTTTTTACTATCTTCGACTTGCCGGGATCAGTATCCGCAAGAACCCGGTTCTGAGTACTTTGATGGTCGCAGCCATCGGCCTCGGAATCGGTGCGTGTATGACCGTTCTTACCGTCAACTACGTAATGTCGAGTGATCCCATACCGCAGAAAAGTGACGTGCTCTATTACGTGCAACTGGATAACTGGGATCCGAACAACGCGGCCGATGAACCCAACGAGCCACCGGACCAGCTGACTTACCTGGATGCGACGGCGCTCATGAGGGCGAACCGGGCTTTTCGACAGACCGCCAATGCCGCGACGTCGATGGTGATCGAACCCGCAGGCGGCGATGCGAAACCCTTTCTGGTATCCGGGCGCGGCAGCTTCGGCAGCTTCTTTTCGATGTTCGATGTGCCTTTCCTCTACGGAGGGCCCTGGGACCGGGACGCGGATGATGCTGAGGAGCAGGTGGTGGTGTTGACTCGCGAGGTGAACGATCGGGTTTTCGGCGGTGAGGACTCGGTTGGGCGAAACCTTCGCATGGCGGGATTCGAGTTTCGGGTGGTCGGGGTGCTGGACACCTGGTTGCCGGTGCCGAAGTTCTACGACGTGTCGACCGGTCCGTTCGACGAACCCGAAGAAGTTTATTTCCCTTTTAATCTCATCGTTCCTCTGGAATTGAGTCGCAGCGGCAACACCAACTGCTGGAAGTCCCCGGACGGGGACGGCTTACAGGCTTTTCTAAATTCGGAGTGCGTCTGGATTCAGTTCTGGGCTGAACTGCCGAACGATGAGGCTGAACGGGAGTACCTGTCTTTTCTCGATAACTACGTTGGCGAGCAGAAGACGCTGGGAAGGTTCGAACGGCCCCTCAACAATCGCGTAAGCGATGTGATGGAGTGGATGGAAATCCGGCAGGTGGTGCTGGACGACGCCAAGATCGTACTTGCGTTGGCGGTTATGTTTCTGGTGGTTTGTATTCTCAACACCATAGGGTTGCTGCTTTCCAAGTTCCTGGGCAAGGCTCCGGAAATCGGCCTGCGCCGTGCGCTGGGGGCAAGCAAACGCACTTTGTTGGCCCAACACCTGTTGGAGGCGGCT
>JAPUJX010000268.1 GCA_027295975.1 Gammaproteobacteria bacterium | reverse complement strand
CTGAAGGTGGAGCGCGAACAGGGGAGCCTCGACGAGAAAAAAACCGTCTCGGAGCTGGCAAACATCGTCACCAAGGGAGACGTCTCCATCGATGAGCTGCGTGAGATATTGAAACCACGCATAGACAGCGCCGGAAGACTGCAACTGGCGGTCGCCCGCGCGGTACTCGAGATGGTGGCGCTGCTCGACGCAGACCAACGAGAGGAGTTTGCCTATCTGCTACGCAACGGTACCTTACATCTATAACCCTCGATGTTCGGTACCCTGACCACCAAGGGGCGCCATGCGCCCCTTTTTACCCATGGGTTACCCCCGTGTGGAATAAAACACCCCATCCGGCGTACTGATCTGTAAAACGTGCCGCGAGAAGGAACCTCCAGCTTCTGTGGTTGCCTGGGTATTTTCGTAACACATGGTGTATTCGTGAGATACTGGGGTCCAAATCGGCACACCTTCTCGACGGAGCCGTAACCATTAAGAGCGGGAGTTTTTCTTGACAGAATCAGCCAGTCCAACATCGGTTCCGGCCATCGAGATCACGAATCTTCGCCACAGCTACAAGGGTGGCCATGCCGCCCTCGACGGGGTCAACTTGACCTGCGGGATCGGGTTGTTCGGCTTACTTGGTCCTAATGGAGCGGGCAAAAGTACCCTGATGCGGATTATCTGCACCCTGATCGAGCCTACCGGGGGTCGGGTGAGGATTTGCGGTCATGATGTCACCCGGGAACGGCGCGCGGTTCGCGAGTTGCTGGGTTATCTGCCTCAGGACTTTGGCGGCTGGCGGCTATTCCGGGTGGAGGAGGTCCTCGATACCCTGGCGCAATTTTCGGGGATGTTGGACAAGAAAAAACGCCGCGTTCGGGTGACGGAAGTATTGCAGCAGGTGGGTCTCGGCGACGTCGCTCACCGTAAGGTGAAAAAACTCTCGGGTGGCATGGTACGTCGCCTGGGGGTTGCCCAGGCGTTGGTGCACGAACCAAAGGTGCTGGTGGTCGACGAACCCACCGTGGGTCTGGACCCGGAAGAGCGAATTCGCTTCAGGCGGTTGATGGCTGACATCGGACGTGAGCGGACGATTCTCCTGTCTACCCATATCGTCGCCGACCTGGGGGCTGCCTGCAAAGAAATTGCCCTGCTCGATGACGGGCAAATCGTATTTCAAGGTCCACCGCCGCGACTACTCGCCCAGGCACAGGGCAGGGTCTTCGAAATCTCCACTTCCGCCGTGGAGGCCGAAACAATCGAAAGTCGCCACGAGGTGGTATCGCGAAGTGTGGCAAACGGGCAGGTGACCCTTCGTTGTGTGTCGGAAGATGGCAAACTGCCGCCGTCAGCCACTGCTGTCGCCGAGCCTACTCTGGAGGAGAGTTACATGGCATTCATGGCGGGGCGCGGCCGGACCTCGGCAGCCAGACAGGATGACGAACACACCGACGAAGCGACTTCGCCAGAGAAAAGGCAAGTTACGTGATGCGCCAACCCGTGGTTCTCGCCATCGCGCGCGCGGAGATCCGTTCCACGCGCCGCCTGGCTCGCTACTGGGTTTTTGCCGTGCTGTCGGTACTCGTCTCCTTCCTCATCTACCTGCAGTATGCCGCAATGCATGGTTTCGCTTCACGGTTCTCGGCCACGATCGGTTCCTTGGGGCCGCGTTATCTGATGACGATTATTGGTCTGTACCTGGTGGTCATCTTCGTCATCGGGCTGATATTTCTGGCGTTCGACGTCAGATCACGCGATGTGCGGGAACGTATGGCGGAAGTACTCGACTCCCGACCGGTGTCCAACGCCGAATTCCTCACCGGCCGCACCCTCGGGATCGTCGTGATGGCGTGGATCCCGGTTCTCGTCGTCGGGTTGATCGTGCAGACCTTCGGGGTCGCCGCAATGTCACTCGACCTACCCATCGGTGAGCCCGTCGAGCCTTATTCTCTTGCGAACTTCACGTTTTATGCGCTTGGGACTTTTGCCATGTGGTGTTCGGTCGTCGTGTTGCTTGCCGTGCTGATCGGGAACCGTCTGCTCGTGGCGGTCGCCGCGCTAGCGCTTTTTGGTCTCCAGCTCTGGGGTGTCACGCAACTGCCCGTTTACCTGCAGGGAATACTCAGCGTGTTCCCCGCCGGAATTGCATCTGACCTGACGCCGTCTTTCATTACCAACGGCGAAATCCTGCAACGTCTGTCGATGTTGATTCTCGCGGCAGCATTCCTGGTTCTTGCCACGGCTTTCCATCCGCGCCCCGATGACGGTTCGAAAGCGCGTCGGGTGAGCATTGGCGCTGGCCTGGTAACCCTGGCCGGCATCTTTGTCGGTATCCAGGCGTTCCAGGCGATTGACGATAATCACCAGCGCAACACGTGGCTTCTCGACCATCAGGCACGTCAGGGTGAACCGCGCTCCGACCTGTTGGCAATCGGCGGCTCGGTTCTCATGGAACCAGGCAGCCGCCTCGGACTCGATCTCCAGATCCGCTTGAAGGCGCCGCCAGACAAACCACTCGAAGTCCTCCTGTTTACGTTCAATCCCGGCCTCACCGTGGAACGTATTTCCGTCGGTGGCGAAAACCTGCGCTGGACGCAGTCATCCGGTCTCCTCGAAATCATGCTAAAGGCCCCTCTGGCTCCCGATGCGGAAACCCTGGTGAAACTGGTTGCATCGGGAAGCCCGGACACCACATTTGGTTATCTCGATTCTGCGATCAACTTGAACCAGGGGACGGTGGCCGACGCGCAGCTTGCGATCCTGGGAACCGATGTCAGTACATTCGATGCGCGTTATGTCGCGTTGACACCGGGCAGCCGATGGCTGCCTCATCCCGGCAGCGACGTACCGGGCAGTGATGCGCGCACCCGCCCAGCCGACTATTTCGAACTCGATCTCGAAGTTGAAGTGCCCGCCGGTTGGCTGGTCGCCGGACCGGGGCGTCGAGAGGTAGTCGACACGGACGCCGGGGGAGATAGATTTCGATTTCGCCCGCGTGCTCCACTGCCTGGCGTCGGCCTGATGGCGTCACATTTCGAACGTCGCGCGGTGGAAGTTGCCGGGGTAGAGTTCGAAGTGCTTTTACACCCGGAACACCGCCGAAATCTCGCGCTCTTCGCGGACGCCGGTGCCGCAATCGCCGATCGCCTCGAAGAGATGCTCGGCAACGCGAGCGATTTGGGGTTCTCTTATCCCTACGGTGGATTTTCTCTGGTTGAATCACCAGCCAACCTCAGAGGTTACGGCGGCGGCTGGCGCATGGATACCATCCTGCCGATGCCCGGCATGATGCTCTTGCGCGAAACAAGCTTCCCCACGTCGCGTTTCGAGATGGAATTTCGGAACCCCGAAACCCTCGAGAATCGCGAAGGCGGAATTATTGGCGCCAAGGTAGGCGCCATAGAACGGTTTTTTGAAAACGATTTCAGCGGCGGCAATCTGTTTTTAGGGGTTTCGCGCAACTTTCTGCTTTTCCAGACCTCCGCTGCGGGTGAGGGTGCGCTGGCCATCAATTTTGTTCTCGACGAACTCACCAACCTGTTGTTGACCGGCAAGCGGGGTTTCTTCTCGGCTCATGAATTCAATCAGCAACTCGGCTTTCTGATCGGTCAGACAATGACGGATATTACCTCGGGTCGCACCGACTCCATCGTTGATGCGGTGATTCGAGCCGCCGTGGACAAACCTTCGGTCTGGGATCGAGCATTGGGCACTTCGCTGATCGCGCTTACCCCCACCGACAACCCCAAGCAGGCTCTCAACGTGATGACCCTCAAAAGCCAGGCAATCGCGAACTCGATTTTCGATGGTCTGGGGCGCAGGAAGACGGCCGCGCTGTTGACCGAGCTTCTCGCTCGCTATCGGGGCGGTCATTTCACCGCTGACGATCTGGAACGAGTTGCCATGGATCTCGACGCGGACCTCGAACCGCTCATCGGCGACTGGCTGAACGTTACTGCGCTGCCGGGTTTTCTCACCTCACCGGTAACCGTTGTCCGGTTGGCTGACAAAGATGGGCTGCCCCGGTATCAGACGCGCGTTCACGTGCGTAACGACGAACCGACCCCGGGGCTGATGCGTATGCGGTACGCGACGACTCCAGGAGCCGGATCTGGCAACACCGATCAGCGGTGGGAGAAAACCCAGCCGATACGGTTCGCGGGACACCAGTCGAAGGAAGTCGGTATTGTGACCACGGCTCCACCAACCGAGTTGTGGTTGATGCCATATCTTGCGCTCAATCGGCAGGATGCGCGGTTACCGTTACCCAGAATCGATGAGCAGGCCAACGAGACGGACGAACCGTTCAGCGGTGCTCAACCGAGCTTCTGGGAACCAAACTCTTCGGGCTTCCAGGCAGACATAGTGATCGACGATCTGGACGAAGGTTTCTCCGTTACCTCTGACGGGCAGCGAGCCTCGCAAGGAGCCGAGTCGACGTGGTTCCAGCCTCAAGTCGATATGGATCAGGGGTTACCCGAATTTCAGGCCATGTTCGGGCCACCGGCGGTGTGGAGCCGGAGCAGCGAATCACCATCGAGTTACGGAAAATACCGGCGGACCATGGCCCTTGTGAAGAGTGGAACGGGTGACGGACGTGCCGTTTTCACGGCCGACCTGCCACATACCGGACGCTGGCAACTCGCGTATCATCTTCCCGAACGAGATCACGTCGAAAAAACGACCGCCAACAGCCCCGGAGCGCCGCTGTTCACGTTGGATCTCGGCAAATACAATCTGCGCCTGTTGGCCGGAGGACTAACCTACCCCCTCGAATTCGACGCTTCGGCGGCCGAGCCCGGATGGAACGATCTTGGTCAGTTTGACCTCCACCAGGGTGAAACCCAGGTTGTGGTCACGGACGAAACCTCGGGTAACGTGATCATTGCGGACGCCATTCGCTGGCGACCCTTCCTTTCCCAGCCACAAATAAGCAGAAAATAGTAGGATCGGTTGATGAACTCGCGACTGCACACGCCCGCCCTTTTTCTGCTTTTTCTGACCGTGGCGGGATGTGGCGGCAGCACAAATACGGCCCAGGTAGAGTTCCGTATTCCCGTGGAGGTAGACATCGTTGGAACGGACGACATCGAAGACCGCATCATCACAACGGGCACGTTACGAACTCGAGAAAGCGTTATCCTGAGCGTCGAGACGCCAGGTTTTCTGATTCTGGGACACGATGACGCCGGCCTCCGACTGGTGGAAGGTTCGAGCGTCACGAGTGGACAACTCATTGCGAAGGTTACCGGTGAGGATGCGCGCCTTGCCGCAAGGCTCGATGCGACCAAACGTCATCTCGAATCTGCAAAACAGGAGATGGAACGCCGCCAGGAACTTTTCAAACGTCAACTGATCGCGGAAGAAAATGTATGGCAGGCCCGGGCAAGGTACGAAGACGCGCTGCATGATTTCGAAACGAGCGAACGTGTTTTCGAGAGGACGCATATCGTCACCCCGATCGCCGGGATTGTGCTCGCATTGGCACGAGACGAAAACGGCCGTCCGGTTGCCGATGGGCAGAAGGTCAATTTCGGTTTCGAGGTGGCTCGGATCGCACAGATTGACAGCCTAATAGCCGACATCGACCTGGTAGGTCCCGAACTGGCACGGGTTCGTCCAGGCCAGACTGTCCGTATCCGCCACTACGCGTTCGAGAACATGACCATAAACGGCAAGATTCTGCGTCTGTCACCTTCCATGGATCCCCAGACCCACACTTTCCGCGCCGAGGTCGAAGTCGACAATTCACAGCGCTTTTTACGTCCCGGTATGTTCGTGGAGGCGGCGATCATCGCCGAACAACGTGAAGATGTCGCCGTGGTACCGCGGGACTCCGTCACCCAGCGAGCCGGGCAGAGCGTGGTGTTCGTGATCGACGGGCAACGGGCCGTGCGCCGGGCCGTCTCCCTCGGCTTGAGTGACGATGATCAGTTCGAAGTGATCGCAGGTGTCCTACCCGGTGAACGCGTTGTCGTGCGCGGGCTCGAAACTCTCACTGACGGGACCCGGGTGCGGGTGATCAGCCCTTGACCCTGGCTAATTCGGTTGCGACGCTCGGCACGCGTCGTCCCGTTGCCATCACCGTTCTCGCCGTGGCGGTAGGACTGGTCGGCTACCTCGCATTGCAGCAGCTACCGGTTGATTTACTCCCCGATCTGCAGAGTCCGACCGTGGCGGTTTCGTTGCGTTCCGGTGATCGCCCACCCACCGAGATGGAACGTATTTACGGTGAACAACTCGAACAACGGTTGTTTACCGTACGCGGCATTCGTGAGATTTCCCAGGTCGCGCGGACCGGGCAACTGGTGGCTACGGTAATATTCGACTGGGGTGCCAATCTGGAGCTGGGGCTCGTTGACGTTCAGAAAGCGGTTGGCCCCATGGCCGCCGACCCTGCGGTCGACGAGGTACTGGTGAGGCGTTTTGATCCCCGCCAGGCACCGGTTCTCACCTTCGGGCTCACCGCCCCCGACGGTCAACCCGATCTTGCCGAGCTCAGGCGTCTGGCGCACCGCCAGGTGGCTCCCGGCCTCGAACAACTCACCGGCGTCGCCGAGGTATGGGTGACCGGTGGGCGGGACAAAGAAATCCGCGTCAAATTGGACCCTTACCGCCTCGAGGCTTTCGACATCACCCTGGCTGCCGTGGAGCAACGGCTCGTCGCCGAGAACGTCGATATCTCCGCTGGCACCCTCGAAGAAGGCGCGGACGTTTATCTCGTACGAGGCATGGCTCGCTTCCGCCATCCTCAAGATATCGAACGGGTGGTTGTGCGGTACATCAACGGCAGCGACGGGGGCCGACAGGCGATACGGATCTCCGACATTGGCACGGTGCAGGTCGTCGACCAGGAGATCGATCATCTCGTGCGCGTCAACGGGATTGAGGGTGTGGGTCTGGCGATTTACAAGGAAGCGGGGGCAAACACCGTCGAAGTCTCGAAAACCGTTCGGGCGGCGATGGTCGGATTGGCAGAAGACCTTCCCGGCGTACGGCTTACGGAGGTGAGCGACGACGCGGCGCTCATTGTGGATGCCCTGGCGGATTTGCAGTCCGCCGCCAGTCTGGGGCTTTTACTGGCCATAGTGGTTCTGGCCATTTTCCTGCGCTCCGCCGGTGCGACGCTGGTCATCACGGCGGCGGTTCCGGTTTCAATCCTGGCAACGCTTTTTCTGATGCGATTCAGTTCCCATAGTCTGAACATCGTCACCCTCGCCGGACTCGCGCTCGGAGCGGGAATGTTGGTAGACAACGCCATTGTCGTGGTCGAGAGCATCTATCGGCAGCTGACGGAGGGTGAATCACCCGAAACGGCCGCGGCAACCGGCACCGGCCAGGTGGCGGGGGCGATAACGGCATCCACCTTGACCACATGTGTCGTTTTCCTACCCGTTCTGTTTGTCGAAGGAATGGCGGCACGACTTATCGAAGGCATCGCTTTTACGGTGGTGGTTTCGCTGCTCGCTTCTCTTGGGGTCGCCATGTTGCTCATCCCGGCGCTTGCCAGATGGTTCATGCCCGCTCAGCCGGAAACCGCACGTACCCTTCCCCGCTATCGCAGGAAGCTCGAAGATCTCGTGCGTGCCTCGCTTCGCCGTCCAGGCCTGACCGTTTCCGCGGCAATAGTCCTTGCAAGCTTGAGTTCGTGGGGACTCATTGGCCTCGGTACCGAGCTTTTTCCGTCTGCCGACCCACGTCAGTTCTCGCTGCGAATCATCGGACGTTCCGGACAACGGGTGGAGTCCACGGCCCGTGTTGTCGAGGGCATCGAGTCGCTTCTCGAGCAGGCGAGCAACGGCAGCCTGCTCGCAGTTCTTTCCGAGGTTGGCCGGTTACCGGAAGACAGCCGCATGGTTCGAACCGAACTCACCGAGGAGCACACTGCCCGCATTACCGTCAGGGTATCCCCATCGGTTACAACCGGACGCCAGTTTGCC
>JAPUJX010000267.1 GCA_027295975.1 Gammaproteobacteria bacterium | reverse complement strand
ACCTTGTCCATCGTGCGAAAACGCTCACACATCAGGTGAAAGTCGTTCAGCTGTGGATCCAGCTCCGCTTCGGTGTCGGTGGGAAAACGCAGGATTGCTTCAACGTCAAAATGGGCCAGGAAAAAATCCGCATCGGCGCTTTTCATCACCACAACGGTGAGATTCGGATCCCCCTTGAGCTCAGCCGACAATGTCGCGAGCTCTCCGTACAGCGGCAATGTGATCAGGTTTATGGGTGGGTTGTCGATCGTTACCGTTGCGCAACGCCCGTCGATGTCTACATTCAACAATTCGTAATCGTAAGCCATGTTTTCTCTCCCCTACCGTGATACAGCCATGCTAGTGCCTGACCAGAAATTGGCCAATA
Source organism: Gammaproteobacteria bacterium (assembly GCA_027295975.1). Lineage (GTDB taxonomy): Bacteria > Pseudomonadota > Gammaproteobacteria > Pseudomonadales > Azotimanducaceae > SMWK01. The sequence goes on along the minus strand of JAPUJX010000267.1, from coordinate 10,135 downwards.
GGTTTCGAGGAAGTGGGTTAACGTTTGATCGGGTCGCGAGATATGCCATGATCGCGCGAGCACGGGAGCAACCATGATTGAACTACGAAAAGCCATTACCGACCGCATAGATAAGCTCAGCGAAGAGCTTCTTGCGGTCTCGCATTCCATCCACGGAAATCCGGAACTCGCCTTCGAAGAGCACCATGCCTGTGAGTTGTTGAGCAAAACCGTGGAGAAACACGATCTTTCGGTCACTACCGGCGTGTACACGCTGGAAACGGCCTTCGAAACCCGATTCTCCGGTTCCACTGACGGACCGACCGTAGCGATCCTGGCCGAATACGATGCATTACCCGGGATCGGTCACAGTTGCGGCCACAATCTGATCGCCACCGCGGCCCTCGGGGCAACCCTTGGCCTGAAGGCCGTGCAGGATCGTCTGGCCGGTACTGTTCGACTGCTTGGCACCCCGGCGGAAGAAAAGGGCGGCGGCAAGGAACTCATGGCACGCGCCGGTGCCTTCGATGGCGTCGATGCGGCAATGATGATCCATCCGGCAGGTGTAAACATCGCCACCATGCCCTGCATCTGTGTTGCCGAAGTCGAAGTGATCTATCACGGCCGCTCGGCACACGCGTCGGCCATGCCGCACCGGGGCGTAAATGCGCTGGATGGATTGTTACTGGCGTATCAAGCCATTTCCAACCTGCGCCAGCATATTCGCGACCGCGAGCGAATTCACGGCATCGTTACCGAAGGTGGGCTGGCGCCCAATATCGTACCGGACCGGGCAGCAGGGAATTTTTACGTTCGCGCCGCCGACGAAAAAGACCTGGCCAAGCTCAAACCTCGTGTACAGGCTTGTTTTGAGGCCGGCGCAAGAGGCACCGGTTGCGAAGTGGAAATCAACTGGGCTAACGTCGACTATCTGGATCTCAATACCAACTGGCCATTGGCGGAACGATTCCAACACCACGCCGAATCGCTCGGGCGGGAGTTTCTCAAGCCGGACGACCTGAGTGGGGCCGGAAGCACCGACATGGGCAACGTGAGTCATCGCATCCCCTCGATTCATCCGCTGCTGGCGGCGGCGCATGCCAACGTCGTGATCCACAATCCGGAGTTTGCGAAGAGGGCCGGTTCCGAACTCGGGGATCAGGCCGCCCTCGATGGGGCAAAATCCCTCGCGTTAACCGCTCTGGACTACCTGCTGGACAACGAGTTGCAAACCAGCGCGGCCAATGCATATAAGGTCTCCAGAGGCTTGAACTGACTGGCGGGTGATGAATGTCTGGGTATTCGGCTACGGGTCGCTGATCTGGCGACCCGACTTCAAATTTCTCGAACGTCGTCAGGCTCGGGTCCGCGGCTGGCAACGCCGATTCTGGCAGGGCTCACACGACCACCGGGGAGTACCCAAACAGCCTGGCCGGGTGGTCACCCTGGTGTCGGAGAGATCCGGCCACTGTGACGGTATGGCCTATCTTCTGGACAGTGAAGTGGCCCACCAGACATTCGAAGTTCTGGATCACCGGGAGAAAAATGGCTATGAGCGCATCGATGTGTGTATCGAGTTCTCAACCACCGAACACGTCGACGGGGTTGTGTACATCGCACCAACCGATAACCACGCCTTTCTCGGCCCGACCTCTATAGAAGACATGGCCGGGCAAATTCGCAAGTGTGAAGGTCCGAGCGGTAAAAATGTAGACTACCTCTTCGAACTTGCCGCCGCGCTGCGCGCCCTTGACGCCGAAGATACCCACGTGTTCGAGTTGGAGGCCGCCGTACGTATCGGGCTCGACCGGTAGACCGGGAAGGAACCACCGTGGATATATCATTTAGTCCCGAACACGAAACTTTTCGTGAAGAAGTCAGAACGTTTCTCGACGAAGCTCTGACCGACGAGTTGCGCGAGGCGCAACTGTTCTGCCCCGGCATCTTCCTCGACTACGAGCACAACATCCGCTGGCACAAAACCCTTCACGCCAAGGGTTGGGTTGCTCCTTCCTGGCCTGAGGAATACGGCGGTACGGGATGGGACCTCACGCGCCGATACATCTGGTCGACGGAAACGACCCTGGCGGGTGCGCCGAGTCTTGCGCCGATGGGACTCGGTATGTGTGGTCCCATGTTGATCGGCTATGGAACCCGGTCGCAGAAAAACTACTACCTGCCGCGCATTCTTTCGGGCGTCGACTACTGGTGTCAGGGTTACTCCGAACCCGGTTCGGGATCGGATCTCGCTTCGCTCAAACTGCGCGCGGAAAGCGACGGAGATCATTATCGGCTGAACGGCACCAAGATCTGGACCACCCATGCACACTACGCAAATCGCATGTTCTGCCTGGTGCGAACCAGGGATACGGGCAAACCCCAGGCCGGTATCACCTTTCTGCTGCTGGATATGGACAGCGCCGGAATCTCCGTCGAACCCATCATCTTCGCGTCCGGGACCCACGAGGTAAACCAGGTGTTCTTCGACGACGTGCGGGTCCCAAAAGCCAACGTCGTCGGCGAGGAACATCGAGGTTGGACGGTCGCAAAATATCTCCTCGAATTCGAGCGCGGAGGTGCCAGCAGCGCCGGGCATCAAACGGCACTGCGCCGATTGCGGCAATTGACCGGCATCATCGAGACCGACCAGGGCCCGCTGAAAAACGACCCAGACTTCAAACGCAAACTCGACGAGGCCGAGATCAGCATCCTGGCTCTTCAATACACGGAATTCCGCACAATGGCCGCTTTATCCCGGGGTCAGAATCCAGGGCCCGAGTCATCCATCCTGAAAACCCTTGGGGCCGACATGGGTCAACTCCTGGCCGAACTCACCGTAGAGGCGTTAGGCCTCTACGCCGCCCCACACCAACCCGGCGCGCGCAACATCGGGCAGAACATAACTCCGGTGGGGCCTGGCGAAGGGGTTGTCGCGTTTCCCCGCTACTTCAACCTCCGGGCGAGTTCCATTGCCGGTGGTTCAACCGAAGTGCAGAAGAACATTCTCGCGAAATTGGTGCTTGGGTTATAGCCACCCTAAGCAATCGGCGGCATCGTTGTTTCGGCCGTTAGAGCATAAGGGTCGAGCTTTTGGAATCGGCGCTGAACAGCAGAGCCCCGACCCGCTCCAGTTCTTTGGTCTGTGCAGCCATATGCTGGCAGATCGTGAGAATATCCCGGTAGTGCCGGTCGAGGGGACTCTCCCGCACGTATACCGAACTGGCCCCAACGAGGTCATAGAGCTTCGCGACGATTTCGCGACTTCTCTGAAAGGCATTGGTACGCGACAGCCACACATGAGCGCGCAGTTCTTTTGACAAAGTCTCGCCGCGTTCGAGGCAAGCCCATTGTTCGGTCAAGGTATTGAGCACGTAAGCCTCGGCGCTGCCATAAATGCCTTCCACCTCCGCGATCGCCGCCTGAATTCTGGGATTCTCGGCATAGGGCCGCCGTGAAGGTTTTTCCGTCTTCGATTGCAGCAGGGTGAAAACGGAATCGATCGCGTCGCGGGCAATACCCAGGGGAACGGCCGACATCTTGCGGAGAACGACATCGGGGGAGCGCCACAGCGTTTCCGTGCGTTTTGGTTCCGCGAAACTGAAGCTGTGCTCCTCGGGAACGAAGAGCTTGGCCACGCGATAATCGTGGCTGCCGCTGCCGCACAAACCGGTCGCAAACCAGGTGTCGAGAATTTCATAACTGCCCTTCGGAGCGAGCATGACGCGCCACTCGAATTCGCCATCCGCAGCCACAACCGGTTCACCGTTCTCGAAAACAGTGCAGCCGCCATCCAGTACGTCGCAGTGGGTGCAGCCACTGCCGAAGCGCCAGTTTCCCGTCACTTCGTAACCGCCTTTCACCCGATGTGCCTCGCCAACAGGATAGAGCCAACCCGCCTGGACCGTATCTATGTTCGGGTAAATTTCTTCGGCGGCCACGGCTTCCAGGTAACCGTGGAAGATCCCGCCGTCCATGCCGATCATCACGCACCATCCCACCGAGGCGTTGGCTTTTGACAACTCGAAGATAACCTCGTGCTGTTCGAGTGAATTCATTTCCGGACCGCAACGAGTGCGCGGAAACGCCATCCGAAAACAGCCCGCCTCCTTCAGATCCGTCACGATGTCTTCCGGAAGCTGACGCGCAGCTTCAATAACATCGCCGCGTTCGCGTAACTTTGGTGCAAGCGCACGGGCGTTTTGCAGGATGTCATTTGCGTCCAATGTCTTTCACCGCCCATTCATATCTATTCAAATCTACTCATATCTTTTCATATCTACTGGCAACAACCAGACCAGGTCGTTGAAGCACTGGTTGCCACGGTGTATGAAGCGCAGCTTTACATTATGATCAGAACGTCAACTGATGGGGAGCTTAGGGAGATGGAACCTCTTGTGCTGCGCAAAGACGTCGACGGTCTGGCGATATTGACCCTCAATCGTCCCGACGTTCTGAATGCTCTGAATCCAGGCCTGTTCGTCGAACTACGCAATCACCTGGACGATATCTCGAATCGTACCGAGGAGGTGGGATGCGTGATTCTCTGCGGGAAAGGCCGTTCATTTTCCGCGGGCAACGATCTGAAAGCCATCCAGGCCGGTGAAGCGGCGCCGAGCAGACACTTCCAGGCACAAACCCTGGAGGCCATCGAGCAACTTCCACAGCCGGTGATCGCGGCGGTGCAGGGACACTGTTACACCGGCTCTCTGGAGCTTGCGCTGGCATGCGACCTGTTGATCGCGGCCGAAAACGCAAAATTTGCGGACACCCACGGCAAGTGGGGGATGTCGCCCACATGGGGCATGAGCCAACGGCTACCCCGCCGCGTTGGTTTGCTCAAAGCCCGTGAACTCATGTTCAGCGGACGTGTCGTGAGCGGTGAGGAGGCAGCCGCCATTGGGCTTGCAAACCGCTGTGTTCCCGATGACACGCTCATGGACTCCACCATAGCCATGGCTCGCACGTTTCTCGAAAACTCCTGGTTTACCCTGCGCGCGGATAAAATGCTCGTAAACCGGGGTCTGAACTACACCCTCGCCGAAGGCCTCGAGTTCGAAAGAACCAACAGCCCCGGCCGCGGGCCCGATCTCGAAGAAAGGCTGAAACAGTTCGGAGGTGCCTGATGAAACCACTCATTGTGCTGGTATTCCTGTTTTGCGCGGTTTCCAGCCACGCCGCGCCGCGCCCGCCCTCTCCCCCACCGGAAACCGAGCACTTCGCGCCACTACTCGGCAGCTGGCTGGTCAGCGGTCGTTCACTCAGCCCGGATGGGCAAACTTGGAAAGAAAATCCCCACCCGGCGCTGTGGACCTTCTACGGAATCCTCAACGATCATGGTATCCAGGACGACTGGACCTCACCCGCCCCTCACATTGCGGTTGCAGAGGCAACTCGCACTTACGGCACCAACATCCGCATTTTCAACAACACCGAAAGGCGATGGGAGATGGCCTGGATCGACTCGACGAACCAGCTGGTCCGGTCGTTTACCGCAACTTCCAGCATTGATCAGATCATCATGAACTCGGTGGGTAGGACCCCTCCCCGCCGGAACATTTTTTATGAAATGACTTCCGAAGGGTTCAGATGGCGCCAGGAGTGGACGTTCGACGAGGGTAAAACCTGGGTGCCCGTGTCTTATCTGGAAGCGACCGCCTGGCAGAGATGAAGAGTGGGGTTTTGCTCGAATCAGTCGAGAACCCGATCGACAAATCGCGCCGCCACGCCCGCCAGTTCCGCAAAAACGTCCGCAGACCCGGTGCGCTGGCGTTTTAATATCTTGTAGGAATGATCCGCCGTATCCAACCAGTGGAGCTCTGCCCATTGCAGTGATGCCACCACCTGTTCCATTAATACCCGCTCCGCCAGCGCATCGCGCGTACCGCTCAAAAACAACATCGGCAGCCGGACTGCTGCAAGATGTGCCGCGCGCTCCACTGAAGGTTTCTTCGGTGGATGTAAGGGGAATGAACAGAACACAAGTCCACGTACGTCCAGCCCAAGCTCGTGTACCGCATGTGATGCCATACGGCCGCCGAAACTGTGGCCACCGAGAAACACCGGCAATTGGGTTTTGCCGCGCGCAGTTTCCAGCGCAGCCGCAATCGCGTCAATGGACACCTTTCTGGAGTCTACGCGCCGTTTTTCCGCTTCCATGAAGGGGAAATTGAATCTCAGCGTGGCCAGATTGTCAGCCGCAAAAGCTGCCGCGATGTTCTCCATGTTCCCATGACGGTAGCCGGCTCCGGCACCATGGGCCAACACCACGAGTGCCAGGGCATCAACCGGCAGCAGCAACTCCCCGCTCAACGCACCTTCCGGACCCGGCACCCTGAGCACGGATCGGTTTTTCAATTATTCGATGTCGCCGATGGAGTCGATGATCTTGCCGACGATGCCATATTCAACCGACTCCTCGGCACTCATCCAGTAATCGCGGTCGGTATCGGCTTCCACACGATCCAGAGGCTGTCCGGTCTGGCTGGCGATGATGCCGTTGATACGCTCCCGGGTTTTGAGGATTTCCCTGGCATGGATCTCGATATCCGATGCATCTCCCCCCATGCCACCCGCCGGTTGATGAATCAAAAACCGGGTATTGGGCAAACAGAACCGATTTTCCAGCTCTGGAGCCAGGTAGATGTGGGTGGCGATGCTACCCACCCAACCGGTGCCCACGGTGCGTACGATCGGCTTGATGTAACGAACCATGTCGAAAATCGTATCGCCGGATTCCACGTGTCCGCCCGGCGAGCTGATGTACAACGTGATTGGATCATCGGATTCGTAAGCGAGGGTAAGGAGCTTCTCAGCCGTACGTTTCGCAAGGTCCTGGGTTACTTCACCGAACAGGGTGAGCGTTCGGTTCTTCAGTAGCGTGTTCTCGAGGAAGTTAAACTGTTTGGCCGCCTCTACGGCTTCTTCCACGCCATCCAACTTGGTCATCTCATTGCTCCAGATAGTCACTTTCATTAATCTTGCAACCACAATTCTACTACGGGGTGAGAAAATGCCGTTAGCGCCGGAATATCAAGCCATGCTCGATCAACTCGCCGATGAGCCCGGACCGCCGATTACCGAGATGAGCCCATCCGCAGCTCGAGAGCTGTATCGCATGATGCGTCCGGCAACCCCGGAACTCGAGGTGGGGGGCGTAACGGACCGCTCCATACCCGGCAAGGGCTGCGACATACCACTGCGTATTTACCACCCCGCAGGTGAGGGACCGTTTCCCGTGTTGGTCAACTTCCACGGCGGAGGCTGGGTGATCGGCGACCTGGATACCGCCGACGGGGTCTGCCGCGACTTCTGCAACACTGCCCGATGTGTGGTGGTTTCGGTGGGCTATCGCCTTGCACCAGAGCACATTTTTCCAGCAGCAGTGGACGATGCGTATTCCGCTACTCAGTGGGTGGCGGACAACACCGCAGAACTCAACGGGAATGGCAAGATTGCCGTTTGCGGGGAAAGCGCGGGGGGAAACCTGGCGGCGGTCGTATGCCTGAAAGCTCGAGACGAAGCCGGTCCTCGAATCGATTTTCAGTTGCTGCTTTATCCCGTTGTCGACTGCGACATGACCCGCCAGTCTTATGTGGAAAACGGCAGCGGCTATTTCCTCGAAACCGATTCGATGATCTGGTTCTGGGATCACTACTGTCCCGATCTGGAACAGCGGAAGGATCCCGCAGCATCCCCGCTACTTGCAAGAAATCACGCTGGTTTGCCACCCGCCTTGGTCGTTACCGCGGAGTTCGACCCTTTGCGCGACGAAGGCAGTCTGTATGCCGAGACCCTGCGAGCCGCGGGTGGCGACGCCCAGGCCGTCTGTTACGACGGTCTGGTACACGATTTTTTTGCCACCGCGAGCGTATTCAAGGCGAGCCGGCCGGGTTTCGAACATGCCTGCACAGCGGTGCGCGACGCCCTGGCTTGACCACGGTAGTTGCCCAAAACGAAAAGGCCGCATACGCGGCCTTTTCTTCTCGCGATGCGATATCAGCTACGCATCAACTCTCGCTAACGCATAACCCGAAACAACCGTCGTGCCATCCTGATTGGTGGTTTCCACTTTGAGATTAACGATTGTTTCGCCGTCTTCCTCGGATACCTCCTCGACGGTGGCCGTCGCATTCAAGGTATCGCCAGGCCATACCTGGCTGGTGAACCGCACACCGAATTTTTTCAGCCGTCCATCTCCCACATAGTTGGTGACCATGCGGCCCGTCATCCCCATGGAAAGCATCCCGTGGGCAAACACGGAAGGGTACTTGGCTACCTCGGTGGTAAAAACCTCGTCGGTGTGAAGCGGGTTGTAGTCGCCCGATGCGCCGGCATACTGGACAATCTGCGTGCGTTTCAGGTCCTCGACCAGACATTCGCTGTAGGTGTCGCCAACTTTGAGTTCGCTTGCTTTCAAAGCCATCGGTTGCCTCCTCCTATTGATCGACGGGACGTTCGGTTCTAACCCCAACGCCGCGCGCAGTTACCACGAGTTCACCATGCTGATCCCGGTACTCGGTGATGGATTCCGAAAAAACCAACTTACCGGAACGCCTGCCTTCCTTCTCCCAGGTTTTCCCCGGTTTGGTCTCGCCCGTCAATATGTCGCCCGGTTTCGGATGACGGTGGTACTCGTAGTGTTGTTCGGCGTGCAGTCCGCCACCACCACCACCACCGCCGCCGCCGCCGGAGCTTTCGCGCTTGATACCGGTTGGTTCCCCGCCGGAACCAAACCAGGGGGCGCCAATTTTGGGCCTCAGGGAATAATCCGGATCGAATTGAGCGCTGGCCTGGACAAATGTCGGAGGCGCAATAATTGTCCCCGGCTCCGTTGTTTTTGCATATTCTTCGTCGTAATAAATTTGATTGTCGTCCGCCACGGAGCGAGCAAACATCATGATGTGACTCGCCTCCACGGGAAACTTGTTCGCCGCCATGCAGTCTCTCCCTAATCGTTGTCGAAAGAGCAGTATCCCCTATGGTCTGGAGCGGATCAACCAAACCGCGTTTGGGGGGACGTGACCGGCAAACGGGCAGAAAAGGTTGGCTATCGCCCTTTGAATTTTGGGTCCCGCTTGTCGAGAAAGGCCGTTATGCCTTCGACCTTGTCTTCGGTTTGCACCAGAGCACCCTGCGCGTATTTCTCCAACATCAGCGCCCCTGCCAGGCTTGCCTCCATACCCGAGTGCACCATGGCCTTCATGGTCCTCGGTACGAACGGAGCAAAACTTGCCAGATGGTCAGCCATCCGACGTGCCTCGGCCAGAAGCTCGTCCGACGCCACAACCCGGGTGATCAAGCCGATCTGCAAAGCGCGCTCGGCGTCGATCGGGTTACCCATGAGCAACATTTCCATGCCCCACCCACGACCAACGATGCGCGGCAGGCGGGCCGTCGCGCCACCACCGGGAATAATTCCCAGCTTGCCTTCCGGCGTCGCGAATTTTGAATCCGGTGTGGCTATGCGCAGGTCGCAACCAAGCGCTATCTCCAACCCACCACCCATGCAGATTCCCCCAATGGCGGCAATCGTCGGTTTGGGAGTGCGTTCGAGTTGCTCGGCCAGACCCTGCACTAAGGGTTCCAGCGCTTTCTCGAAATCCCGGTGTAAAACCTCGGTTAGATCGGATCCGGAAGCAAAAGCTTTCCCGCCTGCTCCCGTGATGGTTATGACCCGAACAATCTCATCACCGGCAGCCATGCCGACCGCCGTTTGCAGCTCGCTGAGCGTGTCGAGAGATATGGCGTTGTGTTTGTCCGCTCGATTGATGGTAACCAGCGCCATCGGGCCTTGAACTTCGTAAAGAATGTTCACGAAATTTTTCACTGTGGTCGTGCCTGCTGCTCCATCAATCTACTCACGAAATGTTACCGACTCAATTACTCGATCAGCCACCGGGACGGCCGCTGTGCCAATGGTTATCACCTCTGGGAGCATTCAGGTTAGGTCAACCTTTCAGCCTTGTATACCTCGCCAACGGTGACGCTCCAGACGCCCCGAATACCGGCAAACGGGCAATTTTCTTATACATAAAAGAAACCGCCGGCCTGGGCCCGAACCGGTCACGGCACAGCCGTGACGCGGAGCACTGCTGCGCGAGGTGAGGGCGACGCGCCGGGGATGGCGCGGGGGGGGCTAAAACAATGGATACACGTC
>JAPUJX010000266.1 GCA_027295975.1 Gammaproteobacteria bacterium | reverse complement strand
TTGTTGAGCAACATTCGTGAGACACCCATGGGACCGTCTCCGTCCCTGGTGACCCGATTGCCGGACCCGGCGGAAACGGCTTTCAGGTCGGCACCGGCACAGAAGGTTCCGGCGGTTCCGGTGAGGATGGCGGTGTAAGCGTTGTCGTCCGCCTCGAAGGCCCTGAAGGCATCGGCAAGCTCCGCGGCGGTTTCACCGTCAACGGCATTGCGCACCTCGGGGCGATTGATGGAGATGACGGTGGTGTGGTCCTGCTGTTCGACGATCAGGTTCATGACTCGTTCTACCGGTTGGAAAGCGGTGTATATTAATCCGTTCAACAACCGGGAGAGAGATATGCGATTGGCACAACCGCGTGTGCAGCCGTTGGAGGCTGAGGACTGGGACGAAGACGCTCGGGAGATCATGAAACCCTTCGTTGAGGGCGGAAGGGTCTTCAATATCTTCAAGACCCTGGCTCACCATCCCAGCCTCACGAAACGCTGGATGGTTTTTGCCAATCACATTCTCGGAAAGTCCACCCTGGCCGTCCGGGACCGCGAGTTGCTCATCCTGCGCATCGGTTACCTGTGCCAGGCCGGGTATGAGTGGGGGCAGCATGTGCTCATCGCCCGCCAGGCGGGGATGAGCGATGAAGAGATCCGCACCGCCAGGACGGGGCCGGATACCCCGGGGCTTTCCGAACTCGACCGGTTGCTCCTTTGTGCCACCGATGAGCTGCACGCCGATGCCCACGTTACGGACGACACCTGGAATGGGCTGAGTCAACTCCTGACCACCCAACAGTTGATGGATGTGGTATTCACGGTGGGTCAGTACAACCTGGTCTCCATGGCGCTCAACAGTTTCGGTGTGCAACTGGACGAAGGGTTACCGGGATGGGACGTTTAGAAAACAAGATTGCTATCGTCGTTGGCGCCGGGCAGACACCCGGGGACACCATCGGCAACGGACGGGCTACCGCGATTCGGTTCGCCGAGGAAGGTGCGAGTGTGCTGCTGGTCGACCGGGATCTCGCATCTGCCGAGGAAACGCTTGAGCAGGTTACCGGGCGCGGTGGCACCGGTAACTGTTTTGAGGCCGACGTGACTATCGAAGCCGATTGCCGGGCGATCATCGAGGCTTGTGTCGAGCGGTATGGGCGGATCGACGTGTTGCACAACAACGTGGGCATCGGGTTCGGTGATCGGGGTGCGGCCAGCATAACCGAGGAAATCTGGGATCGGATCTTCGACACCAATGTGAAAGGAACCATGCTGGTGTGCAAACAGGTGTTACCGGTGATGCGTACCCAGGGATTCGGCGTGATCACCAACATCTCGTCGGTTGCGGCGATCTGTTCCGTTGGCATGACGGCCTACAAAGCCTCGAAAGCGGCGTTGAACGCCTATACTCATTCGCTGGCGACAGGTAATGCGAGGTACGGTATTCGAGCGAATGTCATCATGCCGGGCCTGATGAATACGCCCATGGCCATCGAGGGTAACGTCGCCGCGGGCCAGGAGCGGGAGACGGTGATCGCGCGCAGGGATTCCCAGGTACCCCTCGGGGCAAAAATGGGTACCGGATGGGATGTGGCCAATGCGGCATTGTTTCTGGCATCCGATGAAGCAAAGTTCATCACCGGGGTTTGTTTACCGGTGGATGGAGGTCAGTCGGCCAGGATTGGCTGAGAATCCGGGAGTTGATATTACATTTCGGTATAAAAAACACTGTATAAATTCGATATTGAAATAATTAATTGAGAGAAAGGGGAAGTTCGCCGAATTCGTGCAACCTCCACGGTCGTCCGGGTCTAATTTGAGTAGATTGGTAGCTGAAATTGTCACGAACTGTAACAAAGTAGTTGACTGGACCGCTCTGTTTAATGAAGATTCGATATTAGCTGCGATGATTTGGCTATAACCATATTCGATGTTTCGAAACGGACTGTGGCCCAGGAGCCGATGTATGGCAAATAAAATGACAATATGTTTCGCGGCAAAATCTTTGACAAGGGTAAACCTGGGTATATGCAGTACTTCAATGGGTTAATCGGTTGTGGTTTCATCATCCTTGCCCTGCTTCATACGGCGGAAATGAGCCACACTTGTTGGATTTCTTACTCATCTGCCGCCCTCCTCGCTTTCATTTCCCTCAAATCGAACATCCACCTCGCTACTTCCCGAATACTGGCCGGTGTGACTACCTTGCTGATGTTCTTCTACTTCGCTAGTTTTTTCACTGTCGCTCCGGGTCTTGAAGACGAATGGTACCGGGAAAACAAGTTCTGGGAAGCCATCAGCCAGATAATGGCGGCCTTCTGCCTGATTCCCGTGCTGTCCAACTACACTTGCCGCCTCAAAACCGAATTCCACATTCCCCATCATCTCAACTGATCCCCGCTCTCGGCTGAATTTGTGATCTAGTTCCCGTCTGGCGGTCAACGCCGAAGCTGCTCGCTCGTTAAACCCGTACCTGGAATTAGTAGTGGAGTAGCGAGATGAGCGTACATACCTGTCCGATTCGTGTTTCGGCGGCAACGCGATTAGAGGCGGCAACGCGATCACGGAAAGTTGCCGTACCAAACCACCACAAGACCAATTTGCGGTCCGTGTTTCTGGCGACCGTTCTTGTCAGCTTGATTTTATTCGCCCAGGGTTGCGGCGGTGGCGGCGGAGGCAGTTCTACCCTCCCGAGTGAACCCGAGGTATCGCAAGCCGATGACGGGCAGATCTCCATCGTGATCACGGACGCTGAAGGAGACTTTGTCACTTATGCGGTTGACGTGACGAGTTTGCTGCTCGAGAAAAGTA
>JAPUJX010000265.1 GCA_027295975.1 Gammaproteobacteria bacterium | reverse complement strand
CGTAACACGTTGCGAACGTTGATGAGCCCCGACTTCTGCCCCCGAGGCAGATCGATCTGGGTGATGTCCCCGGTTATCACCGCGGTCGAACCAAATCCTATCCGGGTAAGGAACATCATCATCTGGGTAACGGTGGTGTTCTGACTTTCATCGAGAATGATGAAGGCGTTGTTGAGGGTCCTGCCGCGCATGTAGGCAAGTGGCGCTACCTCGATGATGTTGCGCTCGATGTTCCTGTTTACCTGCTCCACACCCATCATCTCGTAGAGAGCGTCGTACAGCGGGCGTAGATATGGATCAATCTTCTGTGCGATATCACCTGGCAGAAAACCGAGTTTTTCGCCCGCCTCCACGGCCGGGCGCACCAACAGGATGCGATTGATCCGCTGGTTGTCCAACGCTTCCACCGCGCACGCCACCGCCAGATAGGTCTTGCCGGTGCCCGCCGGGCCGATTCCGAAGCTGATGTCGTGCTTGCGAATGGCATGCACGTAACTCGTCTGGTTGCCGCCCCTGGGTTTGATGGTTTTACGCGATGTGCGTATCAGCGAGTCTGGCTCCGGCAACTGACCGGCCAACTCTTTGTCCTGCCGCGCGAGCAACTCATCTACACCGGATTCCTGCAGAAACAGGTGCACGAGATCCGGCTCGATGTTGTCGTGCGTATCTGTTTCACGATACAGCTGTGACAGTAGTGCCCCCGTGACTTTGACGCGATGTTCCGGGCCGCGGATCTGGAAAAGATTGCCGCGGCTGTGGATCTGCGTGCCGAGGCGCTTCTCGAGGTGTTTCAGATTCTGATCGAGCGGGCCGCACAAGGCTGCCAAGCGGCGGGTGTCGTTGGGTTCGAGGGTGACATTGGTGGTCATAAGGGCGACCACCCGAGATTGCTCTTCGCTCAAGTCGTTCCAGGTGAACTCATCGGAACCCTAGGATAGAGCAGATGAGAGGCGTGTCAATTGGAGTTTTCAGGGGTAAAAAGGGGGTGAGAGCGGCTTTATCGCGGTTCGTGGTTTTCAAGAGGCCAGAATGCCCCGCAGAGAATTAGGGAGGGCTTCGGTGATAATGACGTTGCTGAAGCTTCCGATGAGGGATGGGTCCGGGCTTGAAAAGTTGACGACTCGGTTATTTTCGGTGCGGCCTTGCAGTTGTCCGGGGTCTTTTCTGGAGTGGCCGGTAACGAGAACGGATTGAGTGGTATCAACCATATTGGCGGCGAAAGTTTCGGCCTGTCGGCGGATCTTGTCCTGCAGGATGGCGAGGCGGTGTTTTTTTGCGGCTTCAGGGGTGTCGTCGGGGAGGTTTGCCGCCGGGGTGCCGGGGCGCGCGCTGTAGATGAAGCTGAAGCTCAGATCGAAGCCGACTTCTTCGATGAGTGCCATGGTAGCGGCAAAATCCTCGTCACTTTCCCCCGGGAAGCCAACGATAAAATCCGAAGAGAGACTGATGTCGGGCCGCACTTCACGCAGTTTGTTGATTCGCTCTCGGTACTCGAGAGCGGTATGGCCACGTTTCATGGCGGCCAGAATCTTGTCGGAGCCGGACTGCACGGGCAGGTGCAGGTGATTGACGAGCTTCGGTACCTCGGCGAACGCCCGGATCAACGGATCGCTGAATTCCATCGGGTGTGAGGTGGTGAAGCGAATACGATCGATACCCTCAATTTCCGCTACGTAGTGGATCAGTTCGGCAAGGTCGGCTTGATCGTCGTCGATGGCGCCGCGATAGGCGTTAACATTCTGACCGAGTAGATTGATCTCGCGCACACCCTGGTCGGCAAGCTGCACCACTTCTCGCATTACCCCTTCTACGGGCCGGCTGAATTCTTCTCCGCGGGTGTAAGGGACCACGCAAAAACTGCAATATTTGCTGCAGCCTTCCATGACCGATACGAAAGCCGTGGGTCCTTCCGCGCGGGGTTCGGGCAAACGATCAAACTTCTCGATCTCCGGAAAACTCACATCAACCAGAGGTACCCGTCGCAAACCGGTCCCCGGGGTCACGGTGTCAAGCATTTCCGGCAGCCGCTGCAGGGTCTGCGGGCCAAACACGATGTCCACATGGGGCGCCCGCCGGTGAATCGCGGCACCTTCCTGGCTAGCCACACAACCGCCCACGGCGATGAGCAAATTCGGATTTTTCTCCTTGAGATGTTTCCAGCGTCCGAGTTGATGAAACACCTTTTCCTGGGCTTTCTCGCGAATGGAGCAGGTGTTGAGCAGTATCAGGTCCGCCTCTTCCGCGCTATCAACCATCTCGAAACCATGGCTGACCCCGAGAAGATCCGTCATGCGCGAAGAATCGTACTCGTTCATCTGGCAGCCATGGGTTTTGATGTAAAGCTTTCGTGTCACCGGTTAGAATCTTCATTAATGAGGTATGTTGGGTCGGACGCCCCAGGGCCGGCATTATATGCGCTTGAATTTTTCACATACAGGCCTATATATGGGTCTTGATACATCAGGTAGTTCGAAATGAGCGACAACCAGACACATATCTACAAGCTGCTCTTTCACAATCAGGGCCATGTTTACGAGGTGTATGCGCACAACGTCTATTCGAGCGACCTGTTTGGCTTCATCGAAGTCGAAGATTACATCTTCGGTAAAAAGACTCAGATGGTGATCGATCCCGGTGAAGACAAGCTGCGCAAGGAATTCGAAGGAGTTCAACGCAGCTTCATCCCGATGCACGCGGTGATCCGCATAGACGAGGTGGAGAAGGAAGGCATCGCCAAGGTTACCGACAGCAAAGGCGAGAACATCACGCCGTTTCCGGTCCCCATACCCCGAGACAAAGGGAAATCGTAACGCGCCTGCACCCGCTGTATCGCGCGGAACAAACCCCTGGCAAACCTGCCTGGATATTCAACAAACAGGTCACCCGTTACGAGGAGCTTGCGGTCAGCCTGCTGAAAGGCGCGCAAATGTTTCGCAAGCTCGGCCTGCAAACCGGCGACGGCATCGCGGTGCTCGCGGAAAACCACCCGGACTCGCTGGCGTTGTTCTGGGCGGCACAAACCGCCGGCCTCTACTACACCCCGATCAGCGTGCAATTCCACGCGAGTGAAGTGGAACACATTCTGCGCGACTGTGACGCCAAACTGCTGGTAACCTCGGAAACTCAGACATTCAAAACAATTTCAGCCCCTCAGGCTATCCGGCTTTCCATCGAGAACTGGCGCCGGGACATTTCCGCCGAACGAGAGAGCCTGATCACCGATGCCTGTGAAGGCGCCGAGATGTTGTACTCCTCCGGCACCACCGGTCATCCCAAAGGGGTACGAGCGGCACCTCCAGGCGCGGCGCTCGGCAGCGTGCCTAAGCTTTTTACCAGACGGCTGAGTTTGCATGAGATCGACAACCAGG
>JAPUJX010000264.1 GCA_027295975.1 Gammaproteobacteria bacterium | reverse complement strand
ATCCTCGAGTTGAGGAATAAGAGGAAATAGAGGGAACACCCCATGGTCCGGTATCAACCTGGAGACATCGTCTCGCGCCGTAAGGGATTCGTGATGCACAAAGGCATCGCCCTGCGAGATGGCCGCATTCTCCATAATTCTCCGTTCAGGGGTGAACACATCTGTTCGGAAGCGGAATTTCGCGACGGCAAAACCCTGTACGCTACACGACTGGAACAACGGGAACGTGCTCGGGCGCTGCGGGAGATCGACCGCGGTATCCCCAGGGGTTATAACCTGTTTACCAACAACTGCGAGCATACCGTGAACCGTGCCACCACGGGTTTCGCAGAAAGCCCACAGTTGCAATCGTGGATAGCCGGTGTGGGTGTTGCAGCCCTGGCTTTCGCGGTGACCCGTCACCCCGGGGTAACGATCGCAGGGTACGCCCTCGGCCGCGGCCTCGCGAAACGCCTGCGTTCCCGTCGCTGAAGTCCTCCCACTAACGGCTAGATTCCCTAGTGCAGCAGCAGTCGGCCCATGGCCTGGTCTGCCTCCGGCATGATTTTCGCCGGATCCAGCAGGAGGCTCGCCAGTGCCGTTGCCGCTATCTGTGATTGTTTCCACCGACCCTTGATCAGGCCCTTGGACCGAATGGTGGGCCCGATGGCTGCGAGCCAGATCTGGTCGGACCCCGGCACACCTTCGCGCCCGTCCTGGCTATCGAGTTTTGCCATCGCGCGGGCGCTGGCATGATGGGGCCAGCCGTCGGGCGTGTTGCCTCTACCGTGGTCGGTGGTAATGATCAGTACGGTTTGGTTTCGGTAGAAGGGGTCCCCCTGGAGCCAATTCCAGAGATCCTGCAGCATCCGATCTGTCCGGTGTGCCGCATCGATGTATCGGTCATAACTGCCATCGTGGGCAAAGTCGTCGGTTTCACCATAGGCAATGTAGATTACCCTCGGCCGTTGGCTCTCGAGTGCCTCCATCGCGTATCCGTGGGTGATGAAGTCGAGTCGAACCGTCGGCCACAGCCTGGGGGCGTAAGCGGACGCCTTGTTCAGTCGAAGGATCTGTTCGGTCGCCTCGGGCGTTGCGGTGGTGAGTCCTGCGTTTACCGGTAGTCCGCTTCGCTGGGTGTTGATGATGTAGGGAAAAACGTCCCAGGAACCGAAAGCCATGACACGGTTGTTGAAACCATTGATGCCATTGAGAATTTCCAGGAAGGTGACGTTCGCGTTCCAGTTGCGATCGTTGGAGACGATGGCTGGATCTGACTGCCCCGTCAGAATTTCATTGTAGCCCGGGTAGGAAAACCACCACAGGTTACCCACTTCCAGAAAACTTTCCTGGTTCCGGTCACCAATCAGTACTCCCTGGGTTGCGATTGTCGACCACAGAAAGGGGAAAAGCCGTATCCGCCGTTCGGTCTTTTGAGTGTGCCAGTAGGATTTCTTCAATAGTTCGGGATTTTTGGAATAACGTTTATCCTCGATCAAGTCCAGGTCGACCCCTCCGAAAACTTCCTGCCAGCGCACGCCATCCAGGGTCACCAGGAGGAGATTCAGGGGAGTATCTTCCGCCCGGGCGGTGGGATGAGGGAGACATAACCAGAGCAGCATGAAAATCGAGAAGACTCGAACTGGATTATTGACGGTCATATCGGCAGTGTATCCAAAAAAGCCCGGATCCGGGCCTTCATCGATGGGACCAGGATGGGTTTATGCGTCAAGCCATCCATCTTTGGGTAATGCGAGAAAACGGCCCCAGCCGGGTACCACGAGTTTCCGGCAGTGCAGCTGTAAACGAGGTGCGGATTGTTCGATTGACTGGGGTTTCCCGTAGAGGGAGTCGCCCATCACTGGGTGGCCGATCCAGGCAAGATGAACTCTGAGTTGGTGGGTTCGACCGGTGGTGGGTTTGAGTAACACCAGCGAGCGGTCACAACGATGCACGAGAGACCGTAAAACTGTGTGGCTTGGATACCCGGCGTCGGTCTGTGGTTCGAGGCGCCAGCGTCGATTGCGGCAGACGATGTCGGCTCTCTGACCCGCTACCCGGTAACGGCTTTTCCTGCCTTTCTTGAGCGGAAGCTCAATATGCCCGGAGCCGGCAAGGTCCAACGATCCCGTAACCCACGCAATATAGAACTTGCCGACCCGATGTTGTCGAAATGCCTTGGTCAACGCCGTTTGTGTTTGCTGATTCAGGGCAACGAGCAACACGCCGCTGGTACCTTTGTCCAGGCGGTGTACCAGATAAGGTTTGCTGACTTTGGACGATGTTTTGATCTCGTCCCAGAGATTGGGTGCTCCGGAACGATCAGCCAGAAGTGAGATGTTGGGAGGCTTGTTTATGACCAGTAGATCGGCGCCGTGATAAAGAATCTCAAGCACGGCTGAGCTGAGTGACAATGTCGAGCATGGCTTTGGTCACTTGATGTGTCTTATCGAGGTCCACCGCCTCGGGCCAGCGATCGTCGGGATGATGAAACAGGCTATTGCCGCCGAGCAGGGAAATGTACTGTCCGTCACCATCGTAGATGTTGCGCGCTTCGCCATAAGGTCGTTGTCCGGGAGGGGTCACATCCGCTATGACGACGTTTTGTTTGTCGAAGGCACGTAAACCTCGGGTCTGATACCTGTCGTTCGAGGTTTGAAAACGAATCCCTCCGTTTCTGGCAGCGAAGTTGGCCCCGAGATGAATCCAGGCATGGGCATCCCTGACCAGTGTCGGGTTTTGCTGGAGATAGTGGTCAAGACCAACATGACCGAGTTCGTGGCCGGTGTTGGCTGTGAAAATAAGATCGCGATGGGGCCTGTTGGCGGTGAAAAGCCGGATGCACTCGAGCCAGATCGTGATTCCTCCGGCGCGTTCGGAAGTACACGTCCACCACGCACTGAGGGGGGTCATGATCACCAGGGGCGCCAACGCCGGATTGCGGCCCGGAATGGTGACCTGCACGTTGCCTGCCTGAGTTGCCTCGAGGGTTGAGTGTGCAATCAGCGTTGCAACCACCCCGTTGGCGCGGGTGGTTTGCAGCCAATCACGATGTTTTGTCGCGACCTGCAACACCGGCGGACCATACGGTGTTCGATAGGCGTCTGCGTTCAGTAAACTCAAGCCTGGACGAACGGCATCCCCGCGTGCGACGGCGATGATTGCCGAGTGGGTGGACTTCCGGCGCGCCGCGTCGAGGGAAACGTTGCCACGAGGGGTGGGGGAGAACTCGGTCAGTCCGATAGCGGCCCGGGAGCCCAACGAGCCGAGCACACCGCTGACCCCGTTCGAATCGGTGTAACCGCCATCAAAAAGCGGCACCCCGTCCGCGCGGTGTGCGCCCGCTTCGAACGAACACACGTGTAATACTCGACGCTCGAATGGGAACCGATCGATTTTTGGTTCCAGGCCGCAAGCACGTATTTCGGCTGCAAGCCAGGCCGCGGTTCGTGAAGCGCCTGCGGTGCCGGTTCGGTGTTCGGCAATTGCGTCCCAGGCGCGAATGTCCCGTTCGATGCGTTGGCGCATGGTGCTGCTCTCCAGAGGATGTTCGCGAATTCCCGCACGAACTCCACCCAGCCACGTGGAACAGGCTCCCCAGGCGAGCAGGTTGCGGCGATTCAGCATGTGATGCGGACGTACTCGAAATTTCCGGGTTTGCCGCCAACGCCGTTTTTTGGCGGCGCGATCCAGGAGGCGTAAGAGCCCGCGCTCAGCGATGCTTTCATCAGCGAGAGAATATATCCGAGATCTTCCCGGGAAGGCAGGAACTGGTGTTTTACCGCCGCCCAGTCTGCGTCGTTGAGGACACCGCCCGCTGGGGTGACATTCAGATCGGCAAAACTGCCGATCTGACGATTGAATGCACGGTGGGGTAACGACAGGGCGAAGTCGATGTTTGATTTGGCAATCGTTTTGTTCCACGCGGTCACGACGTTTTCGCAGTCGTCGATGTAGTCGTCCAGCAGCCGCGCGTTGATTGCGTTGATCGCTGGTACCTGGTTGACGGCGAATCTGCCGTTTTCGTATTGCAGTAGCGGGTAGTTGTCGTTCAGCAGCCGATGATCGTCCGCAATATCTACTTCATGGAAACGACCTTTGATACCGGCGGTGAACGCGTTGGCGGCATTGGTGGAAATTTCCGAGCCAAAGAGGTCGAGGGTTACCGAGAAGTGGAAATTCATCTTCCTCTGAATGGTAGGCAGATCCATGACGTCGAGGGCACGAACGGCGCCTTCATCGGTCGGGTCGGAAATGCCGGCGTCGTTCATAACCTGACAGGTGCGTGCCAGAATTCGCTCGATCCCGCTTTTACCCACGAACATGTGGTGTCCTTCCTCCGTGAGCATGAAGCGGCAGGTGCGCGACAGCGGATCGAATCCGGATTGTGCAAGGCATTCCAGCTGCATCTTGCCGTCGCGGTCGGTGAAGCTCGTGAATAGAAAGAAAGACAACCAGTCCGGAGTTTCCTCGTTGAACGCGCCGAGAATTCTCGGCTTGTCCTCATCTCCCGATGTGCGTTCCAGAAGCATCTCCGCCTCTTCCCTGCCATCGCGGCCAAAATATTTGTGCAGCAGATAAACCATTGCCCATAGATGTCGGGCCTCTTCCACGTTGACTTGAAACAGGTTGCGCATGTCGTAAAGGGAAGGCGCGGTATGGCCGAGAAACCGCTGCTGCTCGACCGATGCAGGTTCGGTATCACCCTGAACTACCAGAAGGCGCCTGATCAGCCCGCGGTACTCGCCGGGTACTTCCTGCCAGGCGGGTTCACCCGTGTGTTCTCCGAATGGGATCTTGCGATTCTCCACGGCCGGCGCCAGCAGGATACCCCACCGGTAATCGGGCATTCGGACGAACCCGAATTTCGCCCAGTTACCCCTGTCGACACCAATGGCCGTCCGCAGATAAACCTCGTTAGTCTGGAAATCCGTGGGCCCTCGTTGTAACCACCAGTTCAAGAACTTTGGATGCCACTTCTCCAACGCCCGCTGCAGCCGCAGGTCGGTGGATAGATTTACATTGTTCGGTATCAGAGTGTCGTAATTCACCGTTGCCAAAATCCGACTCCTAAACTCTGTTCTTGTCAAAATCCGGCCGTCGCCCGGAACCGAAGAGCGGCAGCGCGCCTTTTTCACCGACCGCGTTTGGCCGTTGGAATATCCAGTTCTGCCAGGTGCTCAGGCGAGCGAAAATCTTACTTTCCATGGTTTCCGGTCCGGGAAAACGCAGATTTGCTTCCATCCCGCTCAGCGCATCGGGCGAAAAACTCGATCGTTCTTCCAGCAGCAGCCGAATCTCGTCCTCCCAATCGATGTCATCGAGCGCAAAGGTAACCAGGCCTTCTTTCAGCGCTGGCTGGGCAAATAGTGTGACGCCCGCCAGGGTGTGCACGCGGCTCAATGTATCGGGTTCACCCAGAAACCGTGTCCGCAGTCGGCTGAGACCGTTCACCATGGGGTGGCGGCCGAAGTTACTTTCGCTCAACACAATTCCTGCCGGTTCATCTTCCTCTTCGCCGTCGGAGGTGTCGGAGGTTCCCTCGAGGATGTAACTGCGGTCCACGGCAAAAAGGATCTCGCTGAGCCACCCGGCGAAACAACTCCCCGGCTCGATCAAGGCAAACAGAGATCTAGCGGTGAGATCGAGTCTTTTGAACACGCGAGTGGCATACAGATTGACCTCCCGGACCAGCCAGTCGTCATTATGCTCGATCAGCAGCGCGTCGTAGCCGAGCGCGCGATCGAGATCGCCGACGCTCTTGAACACCAGAGTACCCAGCGAGGGCTCGTTGAAACGCAGATGCAGCAGCGCATCGTCCAACTCTCGCAACAAGGCCAGTGGCCAGAAACTCGCACCCTCTTTTTCAATTCCTGCTGCATCCGCCGGCGCCGGAGCTTGTGGGCCTCGTAACCATATGGTCGCCAATCCCGATTGGTAGTCGACACGCAGATGCTCATAATCGATGCCGTCGCTCCTGTTGTTCCTACGCAGCGGAGTGAGGGGAATGCCCGTTCGATCGGTTGGCCGATCCGATCCACCGGCAAGTTCCATAGCCAACTCCGCGACCCTCTCGTTGAACCTCGAGCGCGGTACCGTTTCGTCGACCAGCTTGTTTTTCAGCGCGCGGGAGCTGCGCATCCCTTCCTCCAACGTGCAGAAAACATCTGCGATGTCGCGGCGGATCTTGCGTTTGTCCACGAGACGCGTGAGGCCGCCGGTTCCCGGTAACACAGCCAGAAGCGACACCTCGGGCAACGAGACTGCAGTGTTGCCGTCATCGACCAGCAGCAGGTAGTCGGTTGCCAACGCCAGCTCAAAACCGCCGCCGGCCGCGGTACCGTTGATGGCTGCCATATAACGTTGCCCGGAATGAGCGGACGCGTCCTCGATGGCGTTGCGGGTCTCGTTAGTGAACTTGCAGAAGTTTACCTTGTGCTCGTGAGATGCCTGACCAAGCATTTGTATGTTTGCTCCAGCGCAGAACGAGTCGGCCAGTGCAGAAGTGATGACCACCGCCCGGACCTCGGGATGCTCGAATCTCAGGCGCATCACGGCGTCAGAGAGTTCGATGTCCACGCCAATGTCGTAAGAGTTGCGTTTCAACCGGTAACCGGGAAAGACACCTCCATCTTCGGCCACCGACAGACTCAAAGTGGCGTAGGGCGGTGTGATACCGAGCTGCCAGTGTTTGTAACGAGCCGGGTGTGTTTGAAAGTCGAGAGCGACCACATCGTTCGCCTGCTCGACTACGTAGGAACTCATCGTATTTCAGCACTCAACGCCTCGAGGGGACTATTCTACCCGAGATCGAGTGCGAGGCTCTGGCGCAAAACGTCATCCTCGGACCGCTAGCCATCCTCGAATACAATGGCACTCCTCCGGCAGGGTGCGAGGCGCTGAGTTTCTTCGGCATGATGGCGATAATCTTCGCCCCGATCTGCGTATTCGGCGCTTTGAGCGTCGTCGGCGAACGCAAGACGGCGTCCGCTCCGCGTATTGGCCTGGTGCAGGGCCTCAGCTTCGTGTTACGCAACCCTCACATGCGCCGCCTGCTGCTGGCCGATGCGATGGCCTCGATACCGGGGGCGGTCATGTCGGGATTGTTCATCTTCTATCAGGCCGAGCTATTGGGTAACGTCCAGTTCAACTCACTGGGCCTCATCGCCTTCTTCCTCGCCGAGGTCGCTTTTTTTATTCCCCGGAGCGATGGGCGCCGACGTGGTGGACTATGACAACGTCGAGGTCGGCGGGCAGCGTACCGGTCTGTACTTCTCGCTGCTGGCGTTGACGGCAAAGGCGGGAGGAGCGTTGGCCATCGGAATTACCTATCCGTTGCTTGCGTTGGTGGGTTTCGATGCTCAGGGAAACAACTCCGAAGAGGCCAAGTTTGCGTTTGTACCGTTCTTCTGGTGGACCTTCAGTGGGCAACGATGACTGGGCATCAGGATTAAGTGGGATAACCGGAGTCATGGCGCTATGCCGCGATTCAGGCCGGGGTCCAATCGCTCGAATCTCGCGCCCTCAAGATTCCGAAGAGGTACTGCACAAGCAATCCCAGACCGACAATCGTGAGCACGAAGTTGATGATTCCGCCGATGAACGGTAAATTCACCGCAACGATGACAACGGCCAAGCCTACCAGCAGCGTCAGCGGAAGGCTGTCACTCTCGCTCAGTAACATTCGCCCGACGACCGCTCCGACGACGGTCTTGGCCAGGTACAGACTCAGCAACCAGGCGACGACTGCAATGAACGACAGCGGCAACCCAACCAACGAAAGTGCGACCAGGACCGCCAAGATCGGCACGCTCACCATGATAAGGAATCCAATACCCGCTGTTTTGAACGCATCAACACCGGCACCTATCGACACGGAACGATAACCGGGCACCAACCATAGAAAAGTCAGACCAACGACAAACGCACTGATCAATCGCGCGACTTGCCACAGGTAGAACTCAACGGTGGCGTATCGGTTCCTTTCCTCGAACCCCTCAGGCATATCCAGGAATTCCACGGCTCCGTCTATTCGCACGGTTTCTGCGCGATGCAATCTATCTTCGT
>JAPUJX010000263.1 GCA_027295975.1 Gammaproteobacteria bacterium | reverse complement strand
TGGTCATTGCGGCCGGCGCCCTGATGAGCCTCAGCGCCTTCGTCCTGCCGACCTTCTGGTATTTACAGGTGTGGACTCCGTTTCGGGGAAAAGGCCCCGCTTCGAGGGAGGAAACCGCATGACTCTCATGGAACTTGGCGCAGTCTGGGAATTTCTGGGTGCCATCGGCGTCATCGTGACCCTGATTTACCTCGACGTGCAGATCAGACAGAACACCCATGCCATGAAAGAAGGTAAACGCCTCGCTTTGGCGCAAACCTACCAGATGCGTGCCGACGCGTTGCAGAACATGACGGTGATAGCGGCAAACTCCGAATACATCGGCCCGATCATCATAAAACTCACTGAACTGGGTTATCCGGAGGACATCGCTTCACTGAACGAACTCACCAGCGAGGAGCGCGGCCGCTTCAAATTGTGGCAGATCGCCCAACAAACACATTGGGACAATATGTTTTTCCAATACCAACAGGGGTTTCTCGATGTCGAATATTACCAGGACGCCTTTCGGGAGCGCGTCGCGCGGCTTGCGCCTACCTGGTCCGCCCTCGGGCTCGGTGGGCGCAGCAGCTTCGAACAGGAGTTGGCAGACATCCTCGAGGACTACCCGATGGCAAAAACCGACCCGACATGACGACCCTGTCCGACACACGGCTGGAGTTCTACTTCTCTCCGGGAAGCCGTTATTCATACCTCGCCTTGAGCCAGGTACCGAAACTCGAGGATACCTACGAGGTACTTTTCGAATGGATTCCGGTGACAGGATCGACCATGCGGAATTTGCGCGGCGCAGATCCTTTTCACGGACCACCATTGTCCGGACAGTATGATTGGAACTATCGCCAATCGGACGCCGAAGCCTGGGCGGATTATTACGGTATTCCGTTTGTCGAGCCCAGAGATCACGTGTTCGATGCGGATCTTCTGGGAAGAGGCGCGATAGCCGCGAATACCTTCGGTCGGCTTCGAGACGTTTCCTGGGCCATAGCCAGGGAAGTTTACGAACACGCCAGTTGGCCATTGGATGAGGAGGTAGTGATCGCGGCGGCACAATCCGTGGGTCTCAACCCTGTTACCTTCGCGGAACTGCTGGGTTGTGAAGAAACCCGTACAACCATGGCGGCAAATTGTCAGCGGGCGGTGGAACGCGGCGCTTTCGGAACGCCCACTTTTTTCGTCAACGAACGGATTTTCTGGGGCAACGACCGCATACCTCTGCTGCGCCACGCGCTCGACAAGCTTCGTCGCGGCCCGCGCGATGGTAGCCAATAGGAGGACGCAGACGGTAAATTGAACCTACCCGGAAACCGGGGTTTCACGACTACCCGGGTTTTACTGTTGAAATCGAGATATATGCCATGTGCCGGAACATCAAGACGCTCTACAATTTTGACCCCCCCACCACAAACGAGGAGGTTCACGCCGCATCCGTACAATTCGTGCGTAAGATCAGCGGTTTCGCCAAGCCGTCCAACATCAATCATCAGCCCTTCGATAACGCGGTGGAAGAGGTTGCGCGGGTTGTGGCGAACCTGCTCGATTCCCTCGCCACATCCGCACCGCCGCGCAACAGAGAAACGGAGGCCGCGAAGGCAAAAGCCCGGGCCATCGCGCGGTTTGGCTGAATTCGGTCCTGTACCGGACTAGCGCCTCATGGACGGATCTACCTTATTGTGGGGGCTGCTGTTCGGCTCCGTCGGCCTTGGCTATCTCGTGTACGGCCGCAAACAACGCAAGTTGATGCCCTTCGTCGCAGGCCTCGGGCTTATCCTCGTTCCCCTGTTTGTTCATGCCGTTGGGTGGCTTCTGGTCCTTGGGGCTTTACTGCTGGTTTTACCACTACTGATCAAAAACTGAAATCCGCCATGCCCGATCAACACGCCAGGACCTATCTTCAGAGTAAACCCGAAGCCCTGCTGGATTACCCTTTCGGGCCCGACGTTGCCGTGTACAAGATCCGTGGCAAGATGTTTGCCAGTTTTGGCTACGAAGGAGATGTGGCAAGAATGAATCTCAAGTGCGACCCGGAAGAGGCGATGGCACTGCGAGACATTTTCGACGCGGTTTTGCCGGGTTACCACATGAACAAAGCCCATTGGAACACCGTGATTCTCGACGGCTCGATACCTTCGGGAGAGATCGAGCGTATGATCGATCGCTCATACGGGTTGGTCGTACGCGGGCTCAAGAAGGCGACTCGAACCGCTCTGGAGGTACGCCATGGGCGCGAATCCCTTTACCGATAACACCAGAGACCCCCAACTCGAGGGAGAAACAACATGACGCAATCGGACCGGCGACCCTCCGTCTGGGTCGGCCATATCATTCTGCGGGTAAGAGACGTCGCAGCCTCAAAAGCCTTCCTGACGAAGCTGGGAATGCGCGACGTGGTGCCGGAAGCCAGTGTCGGGATTCTCGAACTCAGGGGCGGAACTCACCTGGTGATATTGCCGACGGATCAGCCGGTGGCCAACGACACACCGGCAGGGTTTGATCTGATGGTCGACGACATCGAGGCCGCCCACGTGCGTTATCTCGAGGCGGGGATCGATCCATCGCCGATGGTATCAGGCAAAATTCATACATCTTTTGAGATCCGTGAACCCGGTGGCCATGTGATTACCGTCAACTCGACTCACGTGAGCGACCAGCCAGTCTAAAGGTTTCGACCTTGCCTCGATGGAACTACATCCTCTGGGACCACGATGGAGTGTTGGTGGACACCGAGCCCTGGTACTTCCGCGCCACCAGACGCGCGCTTGGTGATGTCGGGATAGATCTGGCACTCGGCGAATACCTGAACTTCATGGCACGCGGTCAATCGGCATGGGATCTTGCGCTAAAAGCCGGGGTGTCCGCGACAACCGTTTATCGCCACAAACGCTTCCGCGACGAGCACTACCAGCAATATCTGATCACGGAAGACATCGAGATCCCTGGGGTTGACGAAGTTCTGACGGCACTGGGAAACACTTCGGCCATGGCAATTGTCACCACGGCAAAAAAAGCCGACTTCGAATTGATTCACCGCTCGCGAAACATCGTTTCTCACATGGAGTTTGTCCTGATGAGCGGGGACTACGCTCGAAGCAAACCCGCTCCGGACCCGTACCTGGCAGCGCTGGACAGATTTGAAATCGATCCCTCCGAGGCGGTGGTGATCGAAGATTCGGAACGTGGCCTGCGCTCGGCCGTTGCGGCGGGTGTAGACTGCATCGTGGTGTACAACAAATTCACCGAGACTCAGAATTTTTCCAGGGCCAGCGAACACGTCGACTCCCTTGCAGAGTTGCCGGGTCTCATCAACGGCTGAGCGCGCTCGAAAGGACTCGGCCGGTATATTCGATGGTGCAGGAAGAAGAATCTCGCCGGATCGATCCTGCAGAAAGCCGAAGATGTACCAGAACCCGTCATCCGTGTTTCACGTGAGCGAAGAGCGGCACATCGAGACATTCGCGCCCCGTATCGACCGATCCGGCGAGGCTCGCGTATGGGCTATCAGCAACGCCCGACTGCATAAGTATCTGTTACCCCGCAACTGCCCGCGGGTGACTTTCTACGCAAGGCCGGAAACAACACCGGCAGACCGAAGGACATTTCTCGAGGATTGCGAAGCGGTGGTCGCCATGGAACGGGTTTGGTGGACTCGTGCATCTCAAACGCACCTCACCATTTATGAG
>JAPUJX010000262.1 GCA_027295975.1 Gammaproteobacteria bacterium | reverse complement strand
GATGGACCTCCTCCCCCTCCTGAAGGATTACCTCAGCCGGGTAGGAGTCAAATTCGATATCCAACCGATGGAATATGCGGCGTTTTTGTCCGTGATGACGACACGCACCCACTCGGCGGGATACATGATGGGCAGCGGTCATACCAACCCGACAACCACGCTGCGGAAAAGCTTCAAAACCGGGCAGACGTGGAACCCCTCTCAGTACTCCAACCCCGATGTCGATCGGCGCATCGATGAGTTCCACCGACTGCGCGACGAGGCGCAGCGGATTGAGATGGTTCGTGAACTGACCGTCGATATGCTCGATGAAGCGCCATACCTGTGGTTGCCGACCCAGTATGTGTACACCGCCTGGTGGCCGTGGGTGAAGAACTATGGCGGGGAACTTCGCGCAGGGGCGGTACGGCCCGGGCCCATTTACGCGCGTATCTGGATCGATCAGGATCTCAAGCGGGAGTTGGGTTTTTAATGCTCAGTCAACCCATCATCAACGACGTATTGGAGCACTAGTGGGGGAAAGGCTGCTCGAAGTTGAGGATTTGTCCGTTACCTTTCGAACGGATCAAGGCATCGTGCGGGCGGTGGATTCCGTCTCGCTGCATGTCGATGAGGGTGAGACGCTGGCAATCGTCGGCGAGAGCGGTTCAGGTAAGAGCGTGACTGCATTGTCGATCCTGGGTTTGATTGGCGATGCCGATTCGGGCCGAATCGAACACGGCCGAATCAGTTTCGAAGGGCAGGATCTCATCGCGCAGAACGATGCCGTGCTTCGCAAAATTCGGGGCAATCGAATTGCGATGATTTTTCAGGAACCCATGTCCTCGCTGAACCCCGTACTCACGATCGGCAAACAGGTCGCCGAACCGATTCGCATACACCGGGGCGCTTCCTGGGCAGATGCCTACGAGCAAGCGGCTGAGCTGTTGAAAAAAGTAGCGATTCCCGATGCCGCCGAACGGCTCAACGATTATCCTCATCAGTTCTCCGGCGGTATGCGCCAGCGGGTGATGATTGCCATGGCACTCGCATGCCAGCCAAAGCTCATCATTGCCGACGAGCCGACGACGGCACTCGACGTAACGGTGCAGGCGCAGATCCTCTCGCTTTTGAAGGAGTTGACTCGCGAGGCTAACTCGGCGCTCATTCTGATCACTCACGATCTCGGGGTAGTTGCCCGTTACGCCGATCGAGTGACGGTCATGTATGCCGGGCGCATCGCCGAGACCGCGTCGGCGCGGGAGTTGTACTCGAATCCGCAACATCCCTATACACAAGGGTTGATGGAGTCGATTCCGGGTTTGGGCAGCACGATCGGGTCGCGCTTGATCACCATCGATGGGCAACCACCGGACCTGGCAAACTTGCCGGTGGGCTGTGCGTTCTCGCCCCGTTGTAAATATTCCAGAGATGTGTGTTTGCAGAAACCCCCGGTGCTCGAAACTGTGGGCGAAGATCACCATAGAGCCTGTTATGGCTATGAGTGATACGCAACTGTTATCGGTGCACGGACTCAAGATCCACTTTCCCGTGAAAGAAGGCGTCATTGTCCAGAAGCAGATTGGTTCGGTGAAGGCGGTTGACGGCGTCTCATTCGAATTACGGCGGGGTGAGACGTTTGGTCTGGTCGGGGAGAGCGGTTGTGGTAAGTCGACTACGGCTCTTGCGATTCTGCGCATGCTCTCCTTGACGGCGGGTCGCATCGTTTTCGAAGGAGAAGACATCACGGACTATGACGAAAATCAGATGCGGCCGGTTCGGCAACGAATGCAGATGGTTTATCAAGACCCCTATGGATCCCTCAACCCCCGTATGCGTGTGCGCCATATCATTGGTGAACCCCTCGTAGTGCATGGCGTCAACCGCAGATCCAGCGAGTATCGTGCGAGGGTGGATGAGTTGATCGATCTGGTTGGCCTGTTACCAGACATGGCGGATCGATATCCTCACGAATTTTCCGGAGGCCAACGGCAACGCATCGCCATCGCGCGTGCCCTGGCGCCTGCACCCAGTTTGCTGATCTGTGACGAGCCGGTATCCGCCCTCGATGTTTCCATCCAGGCTCAGGTGATCAACCTGTTGATGGATCTGCAAGCGGAGCTTGGATTAACCATGTTATTCATCGCTCACGACCTGTCGATTGTCCGCCACATCAGCGATCGGGTAGGGGTGATGTACCTGGGCAGGATCGTCGAGAGTGCGTCAAAGGATGAGTTGTTCGATCATCCAAAACATCCTTACACCCAGGCGTTGATGAACGCGGTGCCGGTTCCCGATCCGGAGGTGGAAGCGGGGCGTGAACAGCAGTTGATTCGAGGGGAGGTGCCGAGCGTGCGTAATCCTCCTAAGGGATGCCACTTCCATCCGCGCTGTCCGGTTGCCAAAAGCATGTGCGAACAAGTTGCGCCCGCGTTGCTTCCCAGCGCCGCGGGCAGTCTGGTCTCTTGTCATCTGGTAGCGGATGGGTGGTCGGCGGCCGAGAGGTCGGCGTGAAATTGAAGCAGAATAGCGCGAGGACGTGTTATGCAATTCGACGGGAAAGTAACCATTGTCACCGGAGGCGCCAGTGGCATCGGCGCGGCATGCGCCCGGAACTTTGCTGAACGTGGCGCCAGAGTTGCCGTTGCGGATCTCAATACTGACGGCGCGCAGAAGGTCGCGGACGAGATTGGCGGCATGGCGGTCGGCTGTGATGTGGGTAAAGAAGCGGCGATCAACAATCTGGTCGCAGAGGTCGAAGATAGATTTGGGGCGATCGATGTTTTCTTCAGCAACGCCGGAATCGCAAGCGGTGGCACGCCGCTGGCCACCGATCTGGACGTCTGGCAGCAGCAGTGGGACGTCAACCTCATGGCCCATGTTTATGCCACCCGAGCGGTGTTGCCGAGCATGCTGGAACGGGGCAGCGGCTATCTGATCCACACCGCGTCCATGGCGGGCATTCTCACCACCCACGGTAATCTACCTTATGCAGTGAGCAAACATGCCGTCGTCGGCTTCGCCGAGTGGATGTCGATCACCTATCACGACAAAGGCGTACACACGTCGTTGTTGGCCCCATTGGGTGTGCGTACGCCGATGTTGGGTGATACGAACTCCTCCTTCGCCCTGAATGTTGCCGGTCCGATCAAGGAACCGGAAGAGGTTGCCGAGATGGTCGCTCTTGCGGTTGAAGAGGAGCGTTTCCTGATCCTGACCGACGAGATCGCCCAGACCTGGATGAATTTCAAGAACATCGACCTTGAACGCTGGCTCAAAGGCATGCGGCGCATGCAGGCAAACATGGAAGCGGCGGCAAATAGATAAACTAATAGCCTGGTGTGATCTGTCTCTTCAGATCTTCATGCTGGATCGTAAATTCGCGATCTTTTTCTGGACCTAACGCACCCGCTTTGAAGGATGTTTTGCCAACCCGGCTTCATCCGGCTCGGTACCCCAGCCGGGTGTATCGGGAATTACCAATTCGCCGTCGTTGATCTCGGGAGCAACGGTGAAAATCTCGTCGTCCCACGGCAGCCGGTCAATGTCGGTTTCCATTATTCGCAGATTGGGGATCGCCGCGCTCATGTGGGCATTCATGAGGGTCGCCAGGTGTCCGTAATAATTGTGCGGCGCGACGTTTACCGCGTGAGCTTCTGCAAGAGCCGCGATCTTCAGCGACTGCCATACGCC
>JAPUJX010000261.1 GCA_027295975.1 Gammaproteobacteria bacterium | reverse complement strand
CGGGACGGGAATCGCTCTTCAGTCCTACGGTGAGTGCCTCATGGCATTGTCGCGATACGACGAAGCCGAATCCATTTTACTGGAATCCTGGGAAATCCTGCTCCCCTCTTTTGGGCCCGATCATCGGGGCGTTACCGCGCTGGCGGAGACTCTCACGTTACTATACGAACGAACCGGCAAACCCGATCTCGCTTTGGAGTGGAGCGAATTCGCGAAGGAAATCTGATGCCCCGGGCAGGAAACCCAATCTGCCGCCGTTCCACTTTACTCGGACCGCAGATCCCGTTCCTCGATCAATCAGGCTCCTCCGGAAACTGCCGAACGTCGTCTGGTATGTCAACGCCCGGAAGTTTACGGGATGTCCAGATATGAATTGCGGTGGAAATATCGGGAGAATCGTCCAGCGTTCCACCTTTGATGCTGACCCACTCCGACCTGCCCTCGGACTCATGCCAGAGTCGGGAGCCGCAGTTCGGGCAGAAGGCGCATTTGACCCGTCCCCCGCCGTCGGCCGGGCGAGTCCAGAATTCCGGCGCACCCCGTGTCACACGAAACCCCTTGAGGGCGACTATGTAGGAAATCCCAAATGCGGAGGAAGATTGTTTCTGACATTCTCGACAATGGCAGACATAAAGTCCGGATGGTCCACCATCGCTTTCATAACGCACCTCACCGCACTGGCACCCACCGGTTTGCATCCCCCGGTTCTCCATCATTCACCGCAAGAACGAAGAGCATAACGTTTTCGTGTGGGATTTTGTCCCAAGCGATCGATGGCACGGTCGTTCCGCTTCCCATGGACACGGGCAGTATTGTTTTGGGCTCGCCCTGCGATACCATGAAGGTCCAAACGTTTTGTGTCATGCAGGGGAACGGTAATGAGCAATCGTCGCTTCAAGATCCTGCCCGGCGCCGTGCTCATGTTCACGGCAACCAGCGTCTTCCCGCACGGCGCCGGCGTCACCGGCAGCCACGTCATGGACTGGCACAGTGAGACCGTATCCCGGGTCGTTTCTCCTTCGTACAGTTGGAACAATCTCGGTGTCACGATGATCGTTGCCGCGGGGGAGACGGTTGCCATCGACAATCGCCCGTGCATGCGGGCTGCCGTTCTGGATGTGGACGTTCGCGATTCCTACGGGTTTGACATCAACGAGCCGGTGGACCTCTCCCTGGTTCTGCACCGCGAGAGCAGCGCCACGGGCGTTGTGGTGGCATACGACAGGGTTGGTGGTCCAGGCAGGGCGGAGCGTACCCTCGATCCCGGCAGCAACGGCTTTGTGGAACTCACGATCCCGTTGCCCAGCGCTCGATTCGCCAATCGGGGCGACCACGGCACGGATCTGATGTTGACGGCAACCATACCATCCGGACCCGCGCAACAGCCGGAACTCATCACCGTGTGCGACATCCGGGTCGCGCGCAGTTTCGCAACGCCAACCGAGCCTCACGGTTGGCTTGATCTCACCATTGTCGACGAGCATCGGACCGCCACGGCCGCACGCGTCGGACTTTACGATGCCATGGGACGACTACCAATACCGGCACCCGAGGCCGTGGACATCCGCAAGTTCGACGACATGACCGAGACGTACCTGCTGCAGACTACTGCCGTATGGCCTCACCAGAACCGGTTCGTGTTTTATGTCGATGGGCGGTATCGGGCCCGCATACCCGTTGGCCCTTACCAGATCGTGGCAATGAAAGGTATCGAATACCGATTGATCAATGAGACCCTCGAGGTGCGAGCCGACAGGACCACGCGCAAAACGCTCCGCCTGAAGCGTCATGTCGACATGCCGGGCAGAGGCTGGTATTCAGGGGATGTGCACATTCACAATCTCCGCAATCAAGACACCGACAGCGAACAACTGCTGGCGCAGACCCGCGGCGAAGACGTGCACATCGCGAACATCCTGGAGATGGGCAACGTGGCCCGCACCTATTTCCCGCAATACGCCTGGGGCATAACCGATCGAAAACAGCGCGGCGTGCACACCATCGTGCCAGGTCAGGAAGATCCGCGGACCTTGACTCTTGGCCATACCATCCACCTGAATCTGGAACACCCGATACGCTTTCCCGACGACTACCTCAACTACCACCGGGTATTCGAGGCCGTGGCCGCCGAGGGGGGAATTTCGGGTTTTGCCCATGCGTCCGGAGGCCTGCCGGGCACGACCGAGGGAATGACCATCCAGGCGGCTTCCGGGTTACTTGATTTCGGCGAAGTGATGCAGTCCAGCGAGATTGGCACCGATGTCTGGTTTTCGCTCCTGAACCTCGGGTACCGGTTCGCACCGGCGGCAGGGACAGATTACCCCTATATCGATCATCCCGGTGCGGTACGTGGTTATGTAGAAACGGGGACCGACTATAACGTGGATGCCTGGTTCGCCGGTCTCGCCAATGGCCGGACCTTTGTTACCAATGGTCCGATTCTGGAGATGACGTTAAACGGGCAGGGAATGGGCAGCGAGGTACGCGTCGATAAAGGGCAGCGGCTCAATGTCAGCGCCAGCGCGGTTTTGAATCCGGACATCGGAGGCCTGGTGGGCCTGGAACTCATCAAACACGGCGAGGTTGTCGCCAGCGAGTCCTCAGCCGATGGGGCGGAGAGTCTGACCCTCGATTTTTCCGAAGCCGCGCAGGAAAGTGCCTGGTATGTGGTGCGCGCCCACGGCCAGCGCCCTGGGCATTCCGCTTCGATCACCGCCATCACCGCCCCGGTGTACGTGGTCGTGGACGGCAAGGAGTTGGCGTGGAAACGCGAGGCGGTAGCCAACATCGCGAACAGGCTGATTTCCGCCCTGGAAAACGTCAAGAATCGAGCCTCGGCGGATGTGATCGATTCGGAGGCCTGGCATACCATGGCGGTCTGGGCAGAGGAATTTCCACCTCAGCTCGAGAGCGCCCGGGCGCGTATCGAGGCAGCCCAGGAGCATCTGCGGGACCTCATCCTGGCAGCCCAGCGCGCCACGCCGGAACATTAGCCCGCTTCCGGTTCCGCCGGGACAACTCGGACGATCTTCGACCCGGCCGCGTGTTCCAGTAAGAGATAGAGAATTCCGCCCGCACCGATTTCCACGTCGCGTATGCGCGCAAGATTTTCAATCAACGGTTCTTTGCTCACGAATTTGCCGTCGTCGATCTCCACACGAAAGAGATCGGATGCCTTCAATGTGGCGACGATGATGTCGCCGCGCCATCCGGGAAACGCTTCTCCATCATAGAAAACGAGGCTCGACACGCCCGGCGAAGGCGTCAGGTCGACCACCGGTTGTTCGATGTCCTCAAGCTCCAGTTCGAGGTCGGCGCGGCCATGATTGACCTCGGAGCCGTCGTAATTCTGTCCCTTCGAAAATGCCGGCCAGCCGTAATTCCTGCCCGGCTTGAGGAGGTTGATCTCATCGCCGCCCCGCGGACCGTGTTCGGTACCCCAGAGCTGGCGGGTTTTTGCGTTGAATTCCAATCCCTGGGGGCTGCGATGGCCATAACTCCAGATGGTAGCCATGGCGCCGGGATCGTCTATGAATGGATTGTCCTCAGGGATGCGCCCGTCGTCATGGATGCGGTGTATCTTGCCGTGGGGTGAGGCGAGGTCCTGGTTTCCGTCCATGGTCTTGAAACCGACGCTGATGAACACAAACCCTTCCGGATCCATCGCGGTGCGGCCGCCCGTCGCGATATCGGTGGTACCGGTATAACTGTCGATGGGCGCTTTCCAGATCGATTCTTCGTCAACCCACTCACCGTTGCGAATCCGCCCGCGCACCAGTGCGTTCATGGACACCGGCCGTTTGGTTTCACGGCTCGTCGCGTTGCAGTCTTCGCAGCGCTCCGAATAATGCAGATAGATCCAGCCGTTGCTCTCATAATCGGGATACAGGGTCACGTCGAGCAACCAACCCAGACCGCCGAAAGAACCGCGCTCCCCATAAACCTCAGGCGTACCCGTGATGTAGTCCGACTGCTCACCAGCGGCTGAAATAATGCTCAGTCCCTGGGACTTTTCGGTGAGCAGCAAACGTCCGTCAGGAAGCGGAGCGATGGAAAAAGACATATCCAGACCATCGATGAGGACCTCCAGGCGAAGCGCGTGATGTTCCGTCTGGATGGTGTCCGTGGGAATCACGATGTCTCGGTTCAGGCCAATGTCCGTGATCAACATCCCTTCCCGGTTTTCCTTGATCCACAGCGAGAGACTTTGGATTTCGATGCCGGTAAACGTCTCCGACCATGCGGGCATGCCTTTGTCCGGATATCCGTCGCGAATGCTCCGGGTAATCTCGTCCATGCCGTCCCCATGGATGAGTTCCACCCCGATTAATGGTGTGCCTTGTGCGGCACCCTCGAAGCTTCCCCCATGGCATACGGCGCAGTTATCCTGATAGAGATCGCCAAAACGGGCGAACAGCGCCCGTAGTCCCGGTTCGTCCTCCTCATCGTCTTGTGGCGTCTGTTGCGCCAATACGGCCACGCTGTTGAAGACAAACAGCAACAGTAGAATTTCCTTCATGAGCCTCTCCAAGCCCTGCCTCAACCATACGGTGATTTGCCGATACAATAAAGGACACTGCCGGGACAACCACGGAGAAGTGCATGGTGACGAAGTACAATGTAACAACAATGTCCTTATTCACTCATCGTGCCGGATTGCGCATGAGAAAAATGACGGTAATTTACGGCCTGGCGCTGGTCGGCGGCGCGTTCGGGTTGCAATGGCTCGAGTACCAATACGCGCTGCGTCTTTTTTTCAACGGAGATCTACATCGTTATTCTCGCTCTGGCATTCACCGGTCTGGGAATCTGGGTCGGAACCCGTTTGAGCAAGCCCCGGCAAAATCCGGTATTCGAGAAAAACGAACGCGTCATCGATACCCTGGGGCTGACGGCGCGGGAAGTTCAGGTGCTCGAGTTGTTGGCTGAAGGTGACAGCAACACCGAACTCGCGAAACGGTTGTTTGTCTCGACGAGCACGATCAAGACCCATTTGCTGCACTTGTACCAGAAGCTCGACGTATCCCGCCGAACCCAGGCCGTGCAGAAAGCGAAGTCCCTGGAAATTATTCGATAACATCGATCAAAAGGCGGAATTTTTGCAAAATCAATCTTTTGGTGGATGACCCGGATGTCCGGTGAGGTACCGTGTGGCTTCGTCTTGTCCTCCGGAAGCCCCTGAATGAAACGAATCATACTGATCTACGGCACCGTCGCCGGTCTGGTCATCATCGTGACCAATACGTTGAATCTGGAGTTTGGCCGGGGCCAGGCATGGCTCGGATTCCTGGTGATGTTTATCGCCTTCAGCACCATATACGTATCAACCAGGCAGTATCGCGACCAGACGCTGGGAGGCGTTATTTCCTTCACAACCGCCCTTTCCCTGGGGCTCGGTATCTCCGCAATAGCGTCCATCGTTTACGTAGCCGTATGGGAAGTGTATCTGGCCATCACCGATTACGGGTTCATCGAGTCTTATATCGACGCCATCGTCGAGGCCGGGAAGCTGAGCGGGGCAAGCGAAGCGGACATGGCCGAGGTGATGCTGGAAACAGAACAAATCAGAGTTCAATACGCCAACCCTTTGTTCAGGCTGCCGATGACGTTAATTGAAGTTTTTCCGGCAGGATTACTCATTTCACTGATCAGCGCCGCCGTCTTGCGAAATCACAAGACAGCCGGACAATAATCCAGAGGAAATACAATGGAACTAGGAACCTTTTCAGTAAGTTTGAACGTCTCCAATCTGGCTGATTCAAAAACCTTCTACGAGAACCTGGGATTCGCCTCCATCGGAGGTGACGCGAGCCAGGGTTGGCTGATCATGCGAAATGGCGGCGCAACCATAGGACTGTTTCACGGCATGTTCGATCGAAACCTGTTGACCTTCAATCCGGGATGGTCCCCGGAAGGCGAAACGCTGAGTTCGTTTGCCGACGTTCGGGAAATCCAACGTGAGTTGATCTACAAGGGAATCACCCTGGAGAAAAAAGTGGCTGAGTCCGAAAGCGGCCCGGGGGACATCATGGTCATCGATCCTGACGGCAATCCGATCCTCATCGATCAGCATGTTTAGGTAACGTCCATCGGATTCTAACGAACTTACCCCAATTGGCTGATTCGCTCTCGCGTATGACTCACCTGGCGTCGGTTGGACTTCATCTGTCCAACATCAGACAATCGGTGACCCGATATTACACCGCTGAGGAAAGCTCAGACCGCCGTCACGCGGTCACGGCCCATCCGTGAATAGATTACTCATTGCCAACAGAGGCGAAATCGCCATCCGCATTGCCCGTGCAGCCGCCGAACTCGGCATCGCCACGGTGGCCGTTTACTCAACCGAAGACACGCGATCGCTGCATGTGTCCAAGACAGACCACGCGGTGCTGCTCGAAGGCCGGGGCGCCAACGCCTACCTCGACATGGCTCAGATGGTGGAACTCGCTAAGACGAACGACTGTGATGGACTACACCCCGGTTACGGATTCTTGAGCGAAAACGCCGAATTCGCCTCGCTGCTTGAAGACGCTTCCATCAATTTTGTCGGACCCACATCGAAAACCCTCGCACTATTCGGCAACAAGGTTAATGCCCGCACTCTGGCTGAAAACTGTCACATCCCCGTGTTGACCGGCAGCGCGGGTGCCGTGTCGCTGGATGAAGCTCGGGCGTTTTACGAATCCCTGCCTGACGGAATGAACATGGTCATCAAGGCGGTTGCCGGCGGCGGCGGTCGCGGCATGCGCGTGGTAGGCAGTGCAGCAGACGTCGAAAGCGCGTTTGCGCGTTGTGTATCCGAGGCCCAACTTGCATTTGGCAACGCCGAGGTTTACCTCGAGGAGTATCTGTCGAACGCCCGCCATATCGAAGTACAGATTCTCGGCGACGGCACCGGTGCGGTCAGCCATCTTTGGGAACGCGAGTGCAGCATTCAACGCCGTCA
Source organism: Gammaproteobacteria bacterium (assembly GCA_027295975.1). Classification (GTDB taxonomy): domain Bacteria; phylum Pseudomonadota; class Gammaproteobacteria; order Pseudomonadales; family Azotimanducaceae; genus SMWK01. The sequence goes on along the minus strand of JAPUJX010000261.1, from coordinate 3,416 downwards.
TCAGAAACTCGTCGAAATTGCTCCCTGTCCGAGCCTGGAAGACGATGTTCGAACCTCCCTGACCGCGGCGGCCGTCCGCTTGAGCGAAGCAGTCGACTATCGGAGCCTGGGGACCATGGAATTCCTCCTCGATGCGGACGGAAAAAGTTTTACTTTCATGGAAGCGAACGCCCGCCTGCAGGTGGAACACACCGTTACCGAAGCGGTTACGGGGATCGATCTGGTGCAGGCGCAACTCGAAATAACATCCGGCAAAACCCTCGCCGAGTTGGGACTCGAACAGGCCAACATTCCGAACCCACGCGGATACGCCATCCAGGCGCGCATCAACATGGAAACCATGAAGGCGGACGGCAGCATCAAACCCAACGGCGGCACCTTGAACGTATTCGAGATGCCCACGGGGCCGGGCCTGCGCACGGATACTTGTGGATACGCGGGGTACACGACAAGTCCGGCATTCGATTCGCTGTTGGCCAAGTTGATTGTCCACTCCTCCTCCAACAACTATGAACAAGCGGTACGAAAAGCCTACCGCGCACTCTGCGAGACTCGCATCGAAGGGGTGGAAACCAATATTGATTTGTTGCGAAATCTTTTTTCTCATCGCGAGTTCGCGGCCAACAACATCCACACCGGTTTTGTCGCGGAACACGTTGAACAGCTTGTTTCAAACGGCGAACACCGTGAGTTGTACATAGGCAGACAGCAACATCCCGAGTCGGCTCCGGCACTCGCCGGCGTGAAGGTCGACCCTGGAGATCCACTCGCCGTGCTGGATCACGGGAAGTCAGGGGCAGCGAGCGTAACAAGCGCACCACAAGCGATAACACTCGTCGACGAGGAACTGCCCGAAGGAACAACGGCCATCAAGGCACCCATGCAGGGCACCATCATCAACCTGCAGGTTGCACCCGGCGATGAAGTCTATATCGGCATGCCGGTGCTGGTGATGGAAGCCATGAAAATGGAGCACGTGGTAGGTGCGGACGTTAGCGGGATAGTCACGCGTCTGGGCGCAAGCGAGGGCGACACCGTGTTCGAAGGTCATATCCTGATCTATCTGGAGGAGGCCGAAATTGCGGTAACCAACGAAGGTGGAGACGAGGTACTCGACCTCGATTACGTGCGGCCCGATCTCGAGGAGGTTTACAAACGCAAGGCAGCCGGATTCGATGAAAATCGCCCCGAAGCCGTAGCCAAAAGACGTAAAACCGGCCACCGCACCGCTCGGGAGAATATCGCGGATCTCTGCGACGATGGTACCTTCATCGAATACGGTTCGGTAGTCGTCGCCGGACAACGCCGCCGGCGGACCATGGAGGATCTGATCAAAAACACCACGGGCGATGGCATGGTCTGCGGCCTTGGTCAGGTGAACGGCCATCTGTTTGGCGAAGATCGCGCCCGCACCATGCTGATGTCATACGACTACATGGTGCTTGCCGGCACTCAGGGCATGAAAAACCATGCGAAGAAAGATCGAATGTTCGAGATCGCGGAACAACATCGCCTGCCTACCGTGCTGTTTGCCGAAGGTGGCGGAGGACGACCGGGCGACACTGACGGTTCCGGGGTGGCTGGGCTCGATTGCTGGGCGTTTACCTATTTCGCGCGCTTGAGTGGCCTCGTGCCCATCGTTGGTATTACCACCGGGCGTTGTTTTGCCGGTAACGCCGTTCTCCTCGCTTGTTGTGACGTGATCATCGCCACCGAAGGTTCGAACATCGGCATCGGCGGGCCCGCCATGATCGAAGGTGGAGGTCTTGGTATCTTCAAGCCGGAAGAAATAGGACCCATGGACGTCCAGGTACCTAACGGCGTGGTGGACATATTGGTGAAGGACGAACAGGCAGCGGTTGCCACCACCAAGAAGTACCTGTCGTACTTTCAGGGTACGGTTGAACGGTGGGAGGCACCCGATCAACGTAAGCTGCGCTTCATCGTGCCCGAGAACCGTCTGCGCTACTACGACATGCGTGAAGTCGTCGAAGGCATCGCCGACGTAGACTCCGTTCTTGAAATCCGTGAGCAGTGGGGACCTGGAATCATCACTTCGTTTATCCGTGTCGAAGGCAGGCCCATCGGCGTGATCGCCAACAATCCCGGACACCTGTCCGGTGCCATCGATTCGGACGGAGCGGACAAAGGCGCCAGGTTCATGCAGCTTTGCGACGCCTTCGACATTCCTATTTTGAGTTTGTGCGACTGTCCGGGCATCATGGTCGGACCCGAGATCGAGAAAACCGCCGTGGTGCGCCACGCAGGACGTATGTTCGTGGTTGGCGCTAACATAGACGTGCCGCTGATGACCATCGTAACCCGCAAGGCTTACGGTCTCGGGGCCCAGGCAATGGCGGGTGGCAGCTTCAACGCACCGTTGTTCACGGTCACCTGGCCCACGGGCGAATTTGGCGGCATGGGCCTCGAAGGCGCGGTGAAACTCGGCTACCGTAAAGAATTGCAGAACATCGAGGATCCGGAAGAGCGCAGGAACACCTACGAAAAGATGGTGGCAGACATGTACCGGCGCGGTAAGGCGGTGAACATGGCGTCGCACTTCGAACTGGACGATGTCATCGATCCGGCAGATTCCCGCACCTGGATCAGCACGGCTCTGCGGTCGGCGGGGCCAACCACACCGCGAGAACACAAGAAGCGGCCAAACGTGGATACCTGGTAGGAGTTCGTCCGACTCAGCCCCCCATATCCGGCCAGGGGCCTCTCGGCTCCTGGGGGGTGAGAGCTTCCATAAACGACATGGGCTCAGGCAGGGTGACGATATAAACCACTTTCTCGGCTACCTCGCCTTCCGCGTGCCAGGCTCCTTTGGGAATGTTGAGCTTGTCCCCGGGGCCGACCGGCTGTCTGTTACCTTCCTCATCGAGCAGGTAGGTGTGCCCTTCCATCACGTAGCCGATGATGTCCTGGTTATGATAATGCACGGGTAGTTCCGGCGAATGATCCGACACAAAGGTTGTCGGCCAGAAACCGCTATTCGCAATGTCCAGCATCACTTCCTCTCTGGACGTGAAAAAATTCCGCTCGATGGTCATTTTCGCCATTTGTCCCCCTCCCTCTGTATGAAACTTCTGTATGACTTCTGTTTGACTTCTATTTGAAGCGAGCATGAAACATGCCAGTACATAATAGAACCAAACATCAACCTGTCACGACAATAAAATTCAATGCTGTTCAATACCCCCATCTTTTTTCTCTTCTTCGCGACGTTCTTCGTCCTTTATAGTTTCGTTTTCCTGAAGCGCTTTCCACGACTGTTGTTGATCCTGGTCAGCAGCCTGGTTTTTTATGCGGGCTGGAACTACCGGTTCATTCCCCTTCTCGTGTTCAGCGCGGTCGTCGACTACTTCCTCGCCATAGGCATTCACAAAGCAACAGACGCTAGATCAAAGAAG
>JAPUJX010000260.1 GCA_027295975.1 Gammaproteobacteria bacterium | reverse complement strand
GCGGCTACTACATACTCAATTGCGAGAGCCTGGATCAGGCGCTCGGTTACGCCGCGGAGATTCCCGCGTCGGAACACGGCTCCATAGAGGTGCGCCCGATCATGCAGATGGACGATTGATACGGATTGGCCATTGCTGAAGAGGACGCCCGAAAAAGAGGACGGTTGATACGGATTGGCCGTTGATGAAGAGGGCACCTGAAGAAGAGGACGGTTGAAAAAGAGGATGGCTGACCAACGCCTGACCGTCATCGTCAAGACGGAAACTCCCCGGGTACGCGCGCGGTTGATTCGCGAACTCGGGGATTTTGACCTTGCCGAAGACAGCTTGCAGGAGGCGCTTTTGCGTGCGGTTAAAAGCTGGGCGGTGGATGGCATCCCGGATTCCCCGGCTGCGTGGTTGACCACCGTCGCGAGACGGTGCGCGATCGACGTGTTGAGGCGCAAGCAGATTCATGATCGGGCGGTTGGGTTGCTCATGCAAAGTGATGAGCGGTGCGATGAGCTCGACGTTTTCAACGACGATCTCATGCGTTTGATATTTACCTGTTGTCACCCCAGCCTCAATCTCGAAGCTCAGATTGCGCTTACCCTTCGAACCGTGGTGGATCTGAGCCTTACCCAGGTCGCACGGGCGTTCCTGGTGAGTGACAAGACCATGGAACAGCGTTTGGTCCGTGCGAAACGCAAGATCAAGCAGGCGGGAATCCCATACACAATTCCTGGAACGAGGGATCTTCCCAAACGTCTGCAAGGCGTGTTGACCGTTTTCTATCTGGTGTTCAACGAAGGATATTCAGCCACTGCGGGCGAAGCATTGATTCGTTTTGATTTATGTCAAATTGCCATTCAAATGACCCGGCAGTTGAATCGATTGGTGAGGGGGCACGCAGAAACGTTGAGCCTGCTGAGTCTCATGTTACTCCAACATTCAAGAAGCAAAGCCCGCGTGAACGCAGCGGGCAAGTTGGTATTGTTGGAAGATCAGGACCGCGCCCTGTGGGATCGGCGTGCAATAACCGAAGGCACGTTGCTCCTGGAGAAAGCGTTACTGGCCCGACAGCCCCCGGGAGCTTTTCAACTCCAAGCTGCGATAGCCGCGGTTCATGCGAATGCGGGAACGCCGGGGGAAACGGATTGGCAGGAGATTCGAGCGCTCTATGATAGCCTGCTCAAGTTCCAGGATACGCCCGTTGTCAGGTTGAATCGGGCAGTTGCCATAGGCATGGCTGACGGCGCCGAAGCAGGTCTCGAGGTACTCGAGTTGATGAATACGTCACAGGTGATGATGCGTTATCACCTCTTTCACAGTGCCAGGGCCGGTTTGCTGCTGCGAAGCGGTCGCGTGGACGCCGCGCATACGAGTTATCGTGCGGCCCTGGCGCTGGCCCGAAACGGTACCGAGAAAAAATTTCTTGCAGAACGGATCGAAGCCCTGGAAGCCGCGGGAGTACAATGAGCCGCTGACGGGCAGCTGAAGAATCAATATGATCAAAGGTATTCACATGACGCTCGCCTACGTTACGGTGGCGGGTTTCATCCTGCGCGCCGTCTGGGCGTTTATCGATTCGCCGCTCAGAGAAAAAAAGTGGGCGAGGATCGCTCCCCATGTCATAGATACGCTGCTGCTCGCCGCCGGTGTAACGATGGTTGTCAGCTTGAGCTTGTCTCCGTTCAGCGGCTGGCTCGTTGCCAAGTTCGCGGGGTTGTTTTTTTACATCGGTTTTGGGGTGCTGACCATGCGTGCGGCGAGCACCCGGCTCAAAGTATTGGGGTTCGCAGGCGCGCTCGTGAGCGTATCCTACATTTTTGCAGTGGCAATGAGCCGTCAGGTATGGCCTTTTTGAGCCGCCACCCGCAACACCACCAGCGACTCGATGACAAATCCGAGAATCAGGACTATTGACGCCGTCAGGTAATTGAGCAGGCCGGCGCTGAATAACACCTGGGCCATCAGGTAGATGCCCACAACCCGCAAGATTCCGCCAACGGCCATGCCGGTAGTGCGGCGTTCCACCATCAACCGGCCGTGGAAGTAGTTGCGGAAGAGGATGACGCTGGGCATCAGGCACATGACCAGGATTACCTGCACGGACAAGGTACGAACCTCGACGGGTATCTGCATGAGATCCTCCCACACCCAGTTGGATAGTGGGGTAATCGCGAACAGCAACATGATTGAAGTGAGACCGGCACAAACGAACATCATGAAGTGGCGTTTACGTTTGAGATCGTCCAGGCCGAATGTCACGAAAAAGTGACGGAACTGGTTCGATGCCTGCTGAAATATAGAGGAAAAGTCGAAAGCGACCCGCATCGCTGCAATCGCCACAATCCCTTCGGGTGTGCGGCTCACGAAGGCAAACAACACCGGCCGGCTGAGTGCGAACATGACGCCCGTAGTGGATACCGGCACGAAAAATGACGCCAACTCTCGATAACTCAGGTTCTTGTGTTCCAGGGGTTCGGGAAGCCGGTAGTAACGTTGATGGACCCAGAGTGTCAAACCCACCTGGATCGTCATGGCTGTTGCTTCTGAGCCTACGAGCACATAAACGGGTTTCAACCCCAGGGAGAAGCCGATGATCAAACCGCATATTACGGACACCAGGTATAGGACGTTCAACACCGTGACCCACCCGGTGAGGCGTGCCTGTACCAGTAGCCCGGTTAGATAGAATCGTTCGGTGCGCAGCAGGATCAAAGGCGCGAGATAGGCAAGGTATTCGGTTATTCGCGCGGTCAGATCGTCGTCGATGCCGTAGAGATTGGAGAGTACTGCAGATCCTGCGTCCGTATGTGCAATGAGCAGCAACGGCAACATGACACCCATGCTGGTGGTTAGAACAAACCGGTGACAACGGCGTGTTCCCTCGAGACTGCGGGCATAAACGTTGGACAGCTGGGCGGTGAAGTTCATCGAAGCGTTGAAGAACGCGGCAGTGCTGGAGGCCAGAGCGAAAATCGCGAGTTCGGTTATCGCTTGTGGGTAGCGAGCCAGCGCCGCGTTTTGAAACTGCAGGGACAGGACCATGGCAAGACCAGTGAGCGCTAAAGGCCAGTAGAACTGCCAGTATGTTTTCACCTGTCAGTTATTGGCAGCTATCCGAGTGTCCGGCCAATGAGTTCCTTCATGATCTCGTTGGTACCGCCGTAGATCTTCTGTACGCGCGCGTCGGTATACATTCGAGAAATCTCGTATTCGCTCATGTAACCCGCGCCGCCGTGCAGTTGCAGGCACTCGTCGACGATGTCGCACTGTTTCTGAGTACACCAGTATTTGGCCATCGATGCGGTGGCCGCGTCGAGATCACGGCTCAGGTGTCTGATGAGGCACTGATCGACGAATGTGCGCGCTATCAACGCTTCCGTTTTGCACTCCGCGAGTTTGAACCTGGTGTTCTGAAAATCCAGTACACGCTGGCCGAAAGCTTTGCGGTTTTTGACGAACTCAAGGGTGATCTCGATTGCCTTTTCCATGCTGACCACCGCCGATTGGGCGATGGTCAGCCGTTCTTGAGGAAGCTGCTGCATCAATTGATAAAACCCTTTGCCTTCCTCCTCTCCCAGTCGATTGGCGACGGGAACGCGGCAGTCGGCGAAAAACAGTTCCGAAGTGTCAGCCGATTTCTGCCCGATCTTTTTTAGATTCCGACCTCTCTCGAAACCCGGATTACCCTCGGTTTCCACCACCACCAGTGAGATGCCCTTCGCACCCTCGTTGGGATCCGTTTTCGCCACGACGATGACGAGGTCCGCATGCTGACCGTTGGAGATGTAGGTTTTTGCGCCGTTGATCACATAGTCGTCTCCATCCCGGATGGCAGTGGTACGAACGTTTTGCAGATCCGAGCCTGTATTCGGCTCGGACATGGCAATTGCGCCAACCATCTCGCCGGATGCCATTTTTGGCAACCAGCGATGTTTTTGTTCTTCGTTGCCGTAGTGAAACAGGTAGGGCGCGACGATGGTACTGTGCACCTGGTTACCGAATCCGGTGACGCCCGCACGCGTCATCTCCTCCATGATGACCGTTTCGTGGCGATAGTCGCCGCCGCAACCCCCGTATTCGGTTGGAATTTCGGCACACAACAATCCGGCATCGCCTGCCTTCAACCATGCATCGCGGTCCACAATCCCCTGATCTATCCACTTTTCGTTCAATGGAACGAACTCCCGTTCATAGAACTTCCGCGCGGCGTCCTGCAGGATCTTCAACGATTCATCCAGCCAGGGAGATTGGTAATTTTCGAATAGCGACATAACCGGCTCCTGGATCTGATCTATTGATCTTTTCGACAAACTCCTGGTCCGGGTCAAGGCAGACCGGCACGGGGATGAGGTGCAGGAATGGTTTCCACGCGGGCTGATCGAAGCCGCCTGCAGGCCTCGGGCTCGGACGAGCCGCTGGTGAGAATGAACAGAGTATCGCCGCCCTTACCCCCTAACATGCACGCGAACGCCCCTTGTTCGAGCGCGATGCGATGCGTGACACGTCCACCTTCGATTTGCCGGATGCACTCGTTGCTGGAGGGCGAAGCAGACCAGATGCCGTTTTCGGCATCGAGGCAGATACCGTCGGGGACTGCCCCCTTGGGAAGATCGGCCCAGATCCGGCGATTGTCGAGACTGCCGTCTGACAAGATATCGAAGGCAGTCAGACGTGAGCCAAAGGATTCCCCCACTATCAGAGTTTTGCCATCCGGGGTGATGATCGTTCCATTGGGGAACATCATGTCATCGGCCACGACACGAGCGGACCCATCCGTTTCGACACAGATGAGTTCCGCGGTTTTGAATTCCGCTTTGGCCTGCAAATCGAAACCAAAATTGCCGACGTAAGCTTGCCCGGTTGCGGCCACAACCATGTCGTTGCAGTGATAACTCGCCAGCCCGCTGAGGTCAGCGTGGGTTGTCAGGTTTGTCCCATCAAAACGCAACAGGCGACGATCCGTCATCGATACCACCAGTAGATCGCCGTTGGGAAGCCAGCCGAGCCCCGAAGGGCGATTGGGGACATCGAGGATGGTCGCGGCCGAGCCATCTTCCGAGATGGCTAGAACCTGGTGGGCGTGCATGTCCGACAACCAAAGCCTGTCCTCGTGCCAGCGCGGTCCTTCGCCGAAGCACAGGCCATCAATCAAGGTGTTCGTCGTCATGGTTGTCTCCCTCAGTAACCAGTTTAACATGCGGCCCTGAGTGAAACCGTGCCGGGTGATGGCGAACGCGGATGGTCGCCCCGGCATTGTTGGCAGATGGTTGTTTTGAGTATTCTCGTGGTTACGCGGACGGGAATACTACCGGCCGATCACGTGAGGAATGAAATGAACTTGATCAGAATTCTAGTAGTGCTGTTGTTGAGCCTTGGGCTCGTTGGGTGCGGCAACGGCGATTCGAACGTTGTGAAACCAATGGACGAAACCACCGATACCGGCGAATCCGGTGATAAATCCGGTGATAAATCCGGTGATAAAAAGGCCTCCCCCAACGCAGGGTTTCTGGAAGGGGGTCGCCAAGCCATCGAGAATGCGAGAATAGCAGCCGAACAGGCGCAAAATGCGGCGCAGCGGACCACAGATCAACTGGATGAAGGGCGAAGCGAAGAGGAAGACGAGTAGCCGTCCCCGCGAATCCCCGGGGTCGGCGGCGCATCCTCTCTCAGGGTCGCCAGTTCTGCAGGTAAAATCGAACTCCCGATGGATATTCCCCCCATGCCCGTAGCCTAGCCCGGCGAATCTTAGTAAAATTGATGTTTTCTGGGGGCCTTGCTTGGGCCTGGATTCTATAAGGGGAGAATCATGCGTGACGTGGGAGTGGTGGATAGTGTTCGCACGGGCCTGGCGAAGTCGTTTCGAGGCAGCTTCAATTTGACCCGGTCAGACGATATGTTGGCCCATTGTATCGATGCGCTGTTGGAGCGTAATCCAAATGTGTCGCCGGACGAAGTGGAAGATGTCGTGGCGGGTTGTGCCAGCCACGCGGGCGAACAGGACGGTAATATCGCGCGTTTGGCGGTGGTGCTGTCCAAACTGCCGATCACAACCGGGGGACTCAGCATCAACCGTTTCTGCTCATCGGGGCTGCAATCTATCGCCATAGCCGCGAATCAGATCGCCTCGGGTCAATCCGAGGTAGCGATGGGTGGCGGCGTCGATTCCATATCCATGCGCACCCGGCAGACGTCCGGTAAGTCCGAGCCGAACAAGCGGTTGATCGAGGAGAAGCCGGATATTTTCATGGCCATGGGCAATACCGCGGAAGTGGTTGCTCGCCGCTACCAGGTCACCCGGGAAATGCAGGACGTATATTCCGTGCAGAGCCAGCAGCGATATGCCGCGGCCGCGGAAGCAGGGCGTATTGCGGAAGAAATTGTTCCCATGAGCGCAACCATGCTCAAGGTAGATAAAGAAACCGGTGATGAGAGCCGCCATGACGTGGTTGTCGACAAGGACGAATGCAACCGTCCGAACACGACCCTGGAAGGTTTGGCTGGGCTGAAACCGGCGTTCGAAGAGGATGGGACGGTAACCGCAGGAAACGCTTCCCAGCTTTCCGACGGTGCCTCCATGACCCTGCTCATGAGTGCGGAGCGTGCCGGTCAGCTTGGTATCGAGCCGCTGGGCATCTTTCGCGGGTTTACCGCCGCTGCCTGTGAACCCGATGAAATGGGGATCGGTCCGGTGTTTGCCATACCGCGGCTGTTGAAAAACGCCGGGTTGTCCCAGGAAGATATCGATCTCTGGGAACTTAATGAAGCATTTGCGTCCCAATGTGTTTACTGCCGGGATAAGTTAGATATCGACAATGAAATTTACAATGTCAATGGCGGTAGCATCAGCATCGGCCATCCGTTTGGTATGACGGGTTCC
>JAPUJX010000026.1 GCA_027295975.1 Gammaproteobacteria bacterium | reverse complement strand
GTCACCCGCCGGGAACAGCCCCAGGAATTCGGTCAGTGTCCGCACCGCTTCCCCCTCTTCTGCAAGTTCCGCTTCGCATAGAGGCTCGGTGCTCTCGAAGAAGTTTTCGGTCATTTGTTGCGTACCCAGCGCAGCACTGGCACCGTCCGCGACCATTTCCTCGAAAATCATGATGCCGTTGTTGTCGAAGATCTGGGCGGTTGTCCAACCCTCCCCAACGAACAACGCGTGAAGGCCGATATCCCCGTCAGTCGCGTTGATCTCGATGAGCACTCTGCACTCACCCAGCTCTTCCCCACCGCCGTTCGGGCACGGCTGGTCGGCGGACGCCAGCGGTGCCGCGCCCCAGAGGATGAAGCCGGCCAGCGCCGACTTGATTAGAAATAGATGATTGGTTGTTTGACTCATTGTTGCTCGCTCCTGTAGCTAGTGTTCCACTGCTTTTTTCGCAGCGTTCTACATGGAATGAGGGGTGATTGGCCGAAGACCTGTCGAAATTTGCCAAAAGAATCGGTCACGTGCGTTACTTTGTGTTTACAAGGCCTAACGTGAATGACCAATACTCCGATCTTTGGTCCGATATCATTCAAATGCGATTCGTATCTAGGCAGTTGATTACCTGGTTGGGGGGTCACGATATGCAAGCACTGGAAGACCTGCGAAACATTGGTCCAACAATAGCTAAACGGCTTCAGGAAATTGGCGTGTTGACCAAAGACGACCTCAAGGCGATTGGCTCAGCCAACGCATATAAACGTATTCAGGCGAACTATCCTGAAAACAGTTTATCGCTGCGCCATTACCTGTATTCGCTTGAGGGAGCGCTGCAGGACGAGGAGTGGGGGTCTTTTACCGATAGGCAAAAGGCAATGCTGCAACTCAAAGCAGGCGTTTAGAATCGTAAGCTAAGGCGCCGAATCGCTCTGGGTGGACAGCACATGCGTGCTCAAGGCCCGATCTGCATCGGTTTCTGACGGGTAGGGACCTTTCATGCCTTCTCGCGTTGAAAAAAACCAACCATCGGATTTCTGGATGAGCCGGTTGGCTTTTTCCGCGCTGCTCAGCCCGTCCGGACGCAAATTCGAACCCGACGTCAGCCGCATCCCAACTTCTGAAATTGGCAGTTGGGCGATCTGCTGCTTACCATCGGCTCGGAAGCTAACCCGAGCGAATCCAGAGCGTGTGTCGACGGCGACGACGAAATACAGGCGGCCTTCCGCCGAAAAAAGTCGCCCTTCAAGGCGGTTTGCAATGGCTGTGGCGTTTGGCTGCATCTCACTATCCGTGACAGACGAACACTAATTTTAAGAACTAGTTCGGCTTCATTCTGCCAACCGCGTCACAATTGGAGCGCTGTCGTTGGCGCTATGCCTTGGGGCCGGGAAACGACTTTACCAGCTCATACCAGCCCGAGCCGTTGATGCGCAGCGGCATCGCGCCGAAGCTTGCGCCCGTGTCCATGTGCTTTTTGCGGCCCTCCCAGGCGTCGGGATTGCGTTGCCACTCGTTGAGCACTCGTTCGGCTTCTTCGTAGCTTTCGGCTTCCACTTCGTAGAGCGAGAGATAGCCGGATACGGTCTCACCATCCCCGTGTGGCCCGCTTAGCTTGAAAACACTACCGCGGACGAAATTCGGGCACTTGGCCGTGTCCTCGATGTGTTGGTCGATGAACCATTCATCGAACTGCGCCTGGGTATCTTCGCTGGACGGCTCGCAGAGCCCGATGAGAACGAATTGTGGCATGACCTTAGTCCCCGTTTTCCTGAAAGTTCGGCGCTATCATATGATTTCTTCTTTCCTGATGGACAGGAACGACCTCCACACATCGTCCATCTCCGGCTCCCAGCGGTCCAATAATGTGGTTCGCGCAGCGCGCTCATCGAGATCCTCGCTATACCTCAGGTAGTGATACAGAAATGCCGAAACCCGCGCATTCACGACGCAATGGACCCAGACTTTTTTCTGCTCCAATGCGTGCATTACTCCAAAGAAGATCCGCAGATCATCGACGGTCGGATCGTCGAATTTCACAGGAATGTGGTGGTAACCCATCTCTAGCGCGGTGACCACGCTGCCTTCGTCAGGTAAAGCTGTATCGGAGGTCGGCAATGCCAGGTTGATGACCGCATCGTATCCGGCGTCTTTGATCAGACCGAACTGATCACGAGTTGGCTGTCCTGAGGATCCGATGTGTTCGGTGACCTTTTCGTAGTTGTAGATCTGTTCGAGGTTGTCCATCGTGATCTGGCCCTTTGTTGGCAAGTGTTCCAGCCCGGGGTGGCCGTATCAATCCGCGACCTCGATGATATCGCCGCCGGCAGGCAAGTAGAAACGCATACCATCGCGCGTGATCACAACGTCGTCGGAAAGGTCTCGCCGAAGTATCTGTTCGAACTGGATGGTGGATGCCGAATTTCCTTTGTCACCGCAACCCATGGCACGTTACCCTCAAACCGGCGGAACCAGGCGGCATCACCAAAATTGGATGAGCGAACAATGAATATTGCAGTTGTGACAGGCACCAGCACCGGCATCGGCCTTGCGACCAGCTTGCATCTGGCACGCAACGGATATCGCGTGTTTGCCGGAATGCGCAATCTGGCCAAGGCGGACCAACTGCAGACGGTCACGTCAACAGAGAATCTGGCGATCGAAGTGATTCAACTCGATGTCTGCGATCCAGACTCGGTTGACCGTGCTTTTGCCGGTGTTCAGCAAACCGGGCCGATTGATCTGCTGGTGAACAATGCCGGTATCGGCGGAGCCGCTCCACTGGAACTGACGCCAGAGGCTGAACACCGGCAGATGTTCGAAACAAATTACTTCGGGGCCGTGCGCTGCATTCAAGCGGTCCTGCCTGCGATGCGCGAACGCGCCGCCGGCTGCATTGTAAACATTACCTCTGCTGTGGGACTGCTGGCGACGCCGAACCAGATCGCTTATTCGGCGTCCAAGTGGGCGTTGGAATGTCTGGGCGAAGCCCTGGCACATGAAGTTTTTCGGTTTGGGGTGCGCGTGGTGAACGTCGAACCTGGTGTGATCATGACCAACATTTTTGAAAACTCGGCAGAGCAAACCCGATACGACAAGACATCGCCCTATCAACCGATTATGCGGCGCAATGGAAAGGTGTTTGCTGCGGGATTCAAACGGGCAGTGGCCCCAGACCTGGTGGCTGAAACGATTCTTGAAGCGGTTACCACCCAGGACTACCAGCTGCGATGGCCGGTGGGGCCGGATGCGCAAGGAATGATGTCAGCGCGGGGTCGGTTGTCGTCCGAAGAGTGGATCAGCATGGGGGCCGACCTGAGCGATGATGAATACAACTCCAGATTTCGCGAGTAATACGGGGTTGAGCTATAGGCTTGTTGGCTGAGGACCTAACAAGCAACGTTCAACGCGTAACATGGCTGCTCGCATGGCAAGCAACAAAAGGGAAGGGTCATGGACCCAAACGTTGGTGCGCTCCCCGTAATCGCTGAGGTGGGAATAGGTTTTGTCGGTTTTTCGACAATCGTAGCCGTCCTGCAGCAGTCCTTTGGTTCGCGGTTTACCTCATTCAAAGTCCTGCTCATTCATTTCTATATCGAAACCGGACTCCTGAACGTTGCGTTGGCGGTGTTGCCCATTGCTCTGTTTTGTTTCTTCGATAGCGAATTGCTTGTCTGGCGCGTTTCGACGATCGCAATATTGGGCTTAAGTACTTGCTACATACCTTTATACATTCGGCGCCGAAGGAAAGCTTATGCCCC
>JAPUJX010000259.1 GCA_027295975.1 Gammaproteobacteria bacterium | reverse complement strand
TTGTCGCATGCGCCTGATCGCGTAGGAACACGTGAACCGGATCCGCACGCTGCCGTCTTGAAGCACTATTGCCGCATGCCGACGTTTAGCTGGGTTCGACGGGGCGCAGCCACCGGCGGAGCACGTTGTTCCAGATGCGCCAGAATGGTTCGGATGACATCCGGAACAGTGACATCCGCGATCACCCTGCATGCTGAGTGGAGAATCGGGTGCGAAAACCTCGGACTATTCGGTAACGGGGAAAGAAGGCAATGCGCTCACAATAGACCGACTGGCGTTATTGGGTGGTTTCAATTGCCAACATCGAATTACCAAAATAGGTGTCGAGATATAATCTCCGGACCCGGAGGAAACGGTTGTACAAATGGAGCGGGCATTCGATGAGTGATCTCGGACTTATTAAGGGTTATCTGGAACAGGACGGGGCCGAACCTCCGCAGATGAGCTTTCGCAAGATGTTCCGGCTGGCGCTGCGGACCTGGCCCTATATGCGGCCCATGTTGAAACATCTCCTGGTCATAGGGGCATTCAGTTTTTCCGGTGCTCTGGTCGTGTTGGTCACCGCTTTCGTTGGCACGGACCTGTGGGCCAATAAGGTCCTCGTCGGTGAAAAACTACAACCCCTACAAGCGACGGTGCTCTTCGTCGGCGATGAATACGTGACGACAGATTCGGAGCAACTGGGTGAGGGGGAGGCGACCCCGGCGGCGGCGGAGCAAGGTCAATCAGGGGAACCCGAGCTAACTCAGAATCAACGCAAAACAGTTCGCAATCGCCTGATCGTCTGGGGCATTGTCGGGGCCGTATTCGTGTCTCTGATTGGCATGTTTATCTGGTACTACACCACCTGGATCTGGCAGCGCATCAACCAGAACCTGCGTGTCGCCATGGCCGAAAGGGCGCAATCTCTCTCCCTCAAATACCACGACAACAATCGCGTTGGCGATGCCATGTTCCGCGTCTTTCAGGACAGTGCACAAATCGTAAACCTGCTGCAGGGAGGCATCATCAGCCCACTCATGGCGATCTACAGCCTCATGATCGGCCTCTTCTTTATAGCGGCTTTTGATCCGTTGTTTGCCCTTCTGGTCGCGGTGATCGGTATTCCTATCGGCTGGCTCGCGGTGGCGACGACCCCACGAATACGACGACGATCGCTGGCTAATCGGCATGCCAACAGCGAACTGACTTCACGCTCCCAGGAAGTGTTCTCCGCAATGAAAATCGTCAAGGCAAATCATGCGGAAGCCCGTGTATTCGATCAATTTGACGCTGACTCCAGACGCGCTCTCAATACCGCGTACTTTCTGCGACTGGATACGGTTTTGGTCACCCTGGTGGCCGCGCTGCTCGGCGGTGGTTTGGTGATATTGACCGAGTACATCATGGTGACCTGGGTGATCGAAGAGCGCGCGACCTATCTCGGTGCCCTGGTTGCGACGTTTATTGGTTTCGTCATCTGGAACTATGGGGCATTTTCCATTGCCAGGAGTCGTGTCACCGGGGCCCTCTGGGGCGCGAGCGGGCTACTGGGGATCTGGATGCGCATGCAGGATCTGTTCATCGCGCTGGAACGGGCATTCTATCTGCTGGATCTTGAGCCAGAAGTCACCGATCCAGAGAACCCGGTTGCCTTCCCTGCGACCATCACCAACGTCGCGTGGGAAAATGTGTCATTCAGCTACCTTGCCGGCAAGCGCATTCTCAATGCAGTCGATCTCAGTTCGAATGCTGGTACGGTCACCGCGGTGGTTGGTGTCACTGGTTCCGGCAAATCTACATTGATGTCACTGTTGCTGAGGCTCTACGACCCGGGCGCAGGGCGGGTATGCGTAAACGGCGTTGATTTGCGAGACATGGCCATTGACGACATTCGTGCCAACACGGCCATTGCGCTGCAAAAGAACGTTCTGTTTGCCGATACGGTTGCTAACAACATCAAATTCGGCACGCCGCGGGCCGACCGTACTGCCATTGAGGCCGCTGCGCGTATCGCTTGCGCTGACGAATTCATCGCGCATATGGCCAATGGATTTGATACGGAACTTGGGGAGCGCGGCGGCAAACTTTCCGCTGGGCAACGACAGCGTCTTTCCATTGCCAGGGCGATTGTACGCGATACACCCATCCTGATCCTGGATGAACCAACCGCCTCGCTGGATGCCCGCACGGAACAGCGAGTGATGGAAAACCTGTCCGGCTGGGGAACTGGCAGGGTCATCTTTTTGATCACCCATCGCCTGTCCACTATCCGCAACGCCGACCAAATCGCATTTCTGGAGAACGGTCGGATCGCCGAACTGGGCCAGCATGATGAACTGATGGCCCGGGAAGGCGGACGCTATCGCGCCTTTGTCAATGCGGAAATCGTCGGCAGCGCCGTAGGTGAAGATCTTGAGTGAAGCCAACCCAAGCAACAGAAGTTCCATCATTGGCGAGGTCCTCGGCAGGAACAAATTCGATGACCGCGTTGACAAGGAAACTGATGTAAAGACGGTCGAAGCCATCCGGATTATCGGGCGTTGCATCAAAATGCTGGCCTCTGTGAAGAGATTGTTTTGCGGGAAGTTTCTGTTGCAACTCGGTCTCGTTTTCCCCGCACTGCTACTGCCATGGATGGCCAAAATCGTGATTGACAATGCCATATTGCAACGGCCTATCGGCGGTACGGAAGTCGTGTACCCGCCTTTCATGAATCCGATACTCGCGCTGATCGACGGCAAAGATCCGGTTGGAATCATGTTGTCACTGACCACCATCTACTTTGTGATGCTGATCACAATCGGCAGTCGCGCGAGCACTAGAGGTACAGGCGCAAGGTTGTTAGACGGCCGCGAGGCATCCTCTCAGTCTGAGAATACGATCAGTCAGGGTTATAGCAGTGGAAGTGGTCTATGGGGTGTGGCTGAGTTCATGATTCACGTGCGCATGACGCAGACGATTTCAAACAATCTGCGTACGGACCTGTTCGATCGGCTTACCCGGCTCCCCATGACGGCGTTGGACGATCAGCGAATCGGTGATTCGGTCTATCGCGTACTTCACGATGCACCGGAAGCACCCGAAATTGCCTATCAGTTGACGCTCGGGCCGTTTTTTGCCGTGCTCGGAACCGTCATCAATCTGTACATCCTGCAATATTCATTTGGCAAGGTTTCCCCGGAACTGATCTGGATTGCCTGGGCAGCAATACCCATGGCGTTCCTAACGACCTTCCCCTTTTCTGGAGCCTTGCGCCGCACCAACCAGAACAAGCGTGCCGCAGGTTCGGCGACGACAAACACCATAGAAGAATCC
>JAPUJX010000258.1 GCA_027295975.1 Gammaproteobacteria bacterium | reverse complement strand
TGATCGGCTGTGGCAATCCACGGGTCGGTCAATCGCCCGGGCTAAAGAAATTTTGGGGAATCAGCTTGTTGATCAAACTATTTGCACAACACCGGGTTGCGTCCAACCTGACGATGATCATGATGATGTTGGCGGGGTTCTGGGCCATCCGCACCATGCCGTCCCAGCTCGACCCGCCCATGCATATGCCCCTCGTCTTCATCGAGGTCCAATGGATCGGCGCAAGCGCCGAGGATATCGAAACCCTCGTCACCACGCCCATAGAACAGCAGATACGAACGATCAACGATCTTCGTGAACTGGAGTCCCGCACCCGGAACGGAAGTGTCTCGATCTCTGCCCGGTTCGAATACGACGCGGACATGACCATGGCGCTCGATCAGGTGAAGCAGCGGGTTGCCAACATCCGCAATCTGCCCGCCGACATCGAACCACCCGTGATCAGTAGAAGAATCGATCTCGAACCCATCGCCAACCTGCTGATTACCGGTCCCGGGGATGTCAGCGAACTCATCCCCATCGTTCGTTCCCTGGAAAAAGACCTCCTGAGTCGAGGTATCGAGGGTGTGTTTTACGACGGCTTACCCCGGGAAGAAATTGCCCTGCTCATCGGCGGGAAACGCCTTGTCGAGCTGAGGCTCACCCTCGATGACCTGGCGAGCGAGGTTTCCCGGATCAGCCAGGATGTACCCGCTGGCAGCGTAGGCAGCGGCCAGGGTTCGCGCCAGCTCAGGAGCCTCGACCAGCGCCGCGACCCCTTGGGTTTTGAAGCGCTGCAAATTCGCTCCAACGATCAGCTCATACGTCTTGGAGACATCGCGGACGTTGTGAGGCGCCCACAGCGTGGCCAGCCCATCGTCACCAACAAGGGCCACCCCGCTATTCAGATGATGTTGTGGCGCAGCACCGAAGCGGACGCCTACGTTGCCGATCAGATTCTCGATACCTGGATAGCCGATGTCCGCCCAACGTTACCCCCCGGAGTCGAGCTGACGGTGCTGGCCGACGTCTGGGGTCTACTCGGTGCGCAACTCGAGATGATCGTCAAGAACGGGTTATCCGGGTTGGTCCTGGTCGTCATCATCCTGTTTCTGTTTCTCAGTGGACGTGTCGGCTGGTGGGTGATGGTGGGAATTCCCGTGAGTTTCCTGCTCGGTTTGTCCCTGTTTCATCTGGTTTTCGGTTACGGCATCAGCATCATCGCCCTCATTGCCTTCATCATGGCCCTGGGAATAGTGGTGGACGACGCCATCGTAGTGGGGGAAGACGCGGTTACCCACTTCGAGCAGGGCAAGTCTCCCATCGACGCCGCTGTCGCGGGCGCCCAACGCATGTGGGTGCCGGTGACGACCTCGTCCCTGACGACGCTGGCCGCGTTCATCCCTCTGGTGATCATCGGAGGCGAAATGGGCGATGCCATCCTGGCCCTCCCAACGGTATTTCTCTGCGTCATTGTCGCCTCTCTGATCGAGTGTTTTCTGGTCTTGCCGGGTCACCTGCGGGTAAGTCTGGGCAAGCTGCAGCCTCCCGCCGAAGGCTCCTGGCGGCGACGCTTCGACAATGCCTTTTTCGGATTCCGAGACAAGCGATTCATTCCGTTCGTCGCGCGCGCGTTGAACTATCCAGGCGCAACCCTGTGCACCGCCATTGCCGGGTTTGTCATCGCCCTGTCACTGGTTGTTTCGCAACACGTCGGTTTTGCCATGAATACCGGTTTCAGCATCGAAAGTCTGGAAGCGAATGTGGAGTTCGCAAGTTCGGCAACGGACGTACAAAAACAGGAATTTCTGACCCATCTGGAGTCGACGCTGGAGGAGGTGGATAGCGAATCCGGACGCAAGAATCTCCTGGGCTGGATCACAAAATACAATCTGGCAGACCTCAACAACGAACGTATGGTCGGGGAGCAGTACGCGTCGGTGGATGCCAACTATGCTTACGAGGAACAACGAAACCTCACACCGCAAGACTTCGTGAACAACTGGCGCGAGAAAATCGATAAACCGCCCTATGTGGAACAGTTTGTTCTGGAAGCCGCGGGTGGTCAGAACAACGGCGCCGCGGATATCACGTTGGTGTTGCGCGGCGAGAACCTGGAAGCCCTCAAGCGGGGTGCCGAAGAGTTGGCCACTGCCATCGCCGCTTATCCCGGGGTGTCGAATGTGATAGACAACCTGCCCTACGGGAAAGAGCAGATCATCTTTCAGATCACCGCCCGCGGCCGTGCCCTCGGACTCACCCCGAACGCCATTGGACGTCAACTACGTGCCGCCTACAGCGGCAGTCGGGTGCAGATTTTCAACGAGAACGAAAGCGAACTGGAAGTCCGCCTGATGCTCCCCGATCACGAGCGCGACAATCTCGGACGGTTGCAGCAGTTTCCCATCAAAACAAACGCAGGAGAATTCGTGCCCCTGTCGAACGTTGCCGTTCTCTACAACCGCCGCGGCATCGATATCATCCGACATACCGATAACCAGATGGCGGTGCGGGTCAGCGCCGACGTCGACCCGGAGGTGGGTAACGCCATATCGATCACCAAAGATCTCGAGGATACCGCTCTGGACGACATCCTCGACCGCAATAACCTCACGTTCGGTCTTGGCGGTAAATCTCAGCAGGACCAACTCATCATGAGAACCATGGCGTTGGGATCCATGCTCTCTCTGGTGCTGATCTACCTCATTCTGGCGTGGGTATTCGCTTCTTACCTCTGGCCCCTGGCCATCATGATGGCCATCCCATTTGGATTCACCGGGGCGATATTCGGCCATTGGGTCATGGGATGGGATGTGGGCGCGATGTCCATGTTGGCGTTTTTCTCCTTAACCGGGATCGTGGTCAACGACTCCATCGTGCTGCTCAGCTTTTTCAAACGTGATGTCGAAGCGGGTAGGGATCTCAAGGAATCGCTCATGCGGGCAATTCGCGCCAGGTTCCGCGCGGTGTTACTAACGTCGCTGACAACCATCGCCGGCTTGCTGCCCTTGATGTTCGCGACCTCGTCCCTTTCGTTTTACGTCGCTCCCATTGCAGTCACCATCTGCTTCGGACTCGCGTTCGCCACCGCGTTAGTACTCATCGTCATTCCCGCGCTGATCCTGTTACTCGAAGGGCTGCGGGCAAAAATTTCATTCGCCGCCAATCGAATCTGGCCAGGCCAGAAGTCCGACGGCGCAATTGACGCAATTAATGTTTACAAAGGAAGTACCTCATGATCGTCTGGCCTTCTCTACTGAGCAGATTCCAACCGCATACGCTCAAAACAAAACGCATCGCCATGAGCGGGGGTATCCTGTTTGCTGCGGTGCTGACGAGCGCTTCGATTTTCGCCACCGGTCCCGACGCGGAGCCTGAGTTACGGTTGGAAAAATCCTGGCCCGTATCGGTGCTCGCCATCGAACCAGACTACCTCAGCCCGACCTTTCTGGCGTACGGCCGCGTCGAATCAAACAACGTTGCGAAGATTCGCACCGATCTAATCGCGGAAGTTGTTGCGGTTCACGTAAAGGAAGGCGACTGGGTCGCCAAGGGCGACGTGCTGTTGACCCTGGGAGACAAAGAGGCACATCTTCGTCTCATGCAACGCAAAGCGGAGCTTGCACAGCACACTGCGTCCCTGCAGTCCATCAACACCGAATTCGAACTCATGGAGCAAACTACCGCCCATTACACTTCGATGCAGCACATTGCCCAGAAAAAGCTCAATCGCCACGAGGAGTTGATGGCACAGCGGCTGATCAGCCAGTCGTCGCTGGATGAAGTGATCAGCCAGGCCAATCAAGCAACCATTCAATATCAGTCCCACATGCGCAAGCTCGCCGATGCGCCGAATCAGGTAGCCTCGCAGAACGCCCGAATTGCCAAGGCAGAAGCGCTTCTCGCTCAAGCCGAGCTGGATCTCGACAAAACGACGATAACCGCGCCATTCTCCGGACCCGTCATCAGCGTATTCGTCGCACCCGGTGATCTCAGCAACCTCGGAACTCCCCTCGTCGAACTGGCTGACGCGTCCGGGTTCGAAGTTCGCGTACCCATTCCAGAGGTGCACGGCGACCGGTTCGGTCAAGGCGAAAACACCGGGATCGTCGCAACCACGTCAACCGGGCTCGAGATCCCACTCATACGACTTTCCAGCCAGGTCCGACCAGGCCAAATCGGGGTAGACGCATTCTTCAAGCTGGCGGTCGAAGCAAGGAAGCCGATGGCGCTCGGACGTTTACTGGATCTCACCATCACCTTGCCCGCCGAGTCGAATGTTGTCGCACTTCCCGTACAATCGATCTACGAAAACGACCGCATTTACGAGGTACGCGACAACAGGCTGCGGGCAATCATCATTGAACGCGTGGGTGAATTTCAGACGGAAAACGGTCAATACCGCATTCTCGTTCGTTCTCATGAACTGAGTTCCGGGCAGAAGATCATTACGACTCAACTACCCAAGGCTATCAGCGGGCTGTTGGTGGAACCTGCGTAGGTCATGGCCATCTCGATTGACACCGCGACCCTGGATGATTGCGACGCCATCGCGGCGTTGATCGCAGAGTCGGCCCATGGTCTTGGGCAAAACGATTACACGCCGGCAGAGATCGATGCTGCACTTGGCAGCGCCTGGGGTCTGGATACCCAACTCGTGCGCGACGGCACGTACTTTCTCGTCCACGTTGACGGTGGGCTGGCCGCGTGCGGTGGCTGGAGCTATCGCAGCACCCTGTTCGGTGCCGACGGTGAAGGTTCCCGCAATGCGGAACTCCTCGACCCCGCGAAAGATTCGGCACGAATCCGTGCGTTTTTCGTGCGCCCGGAATTCGCCCGGCAAGGTATTGGCACCTTGTTGCTGGAACACTGCGAAAACGAGGCAAAGAAGGCCGGGTTCAACTCCTATACCCTCGGCTCCACGCTGCCAGGCCTCAGGTTGTACACGGTGCGTGGTTACATAGCGAGTGACGCGGTCGAATACGACCTGGGTGACGGGATGTCGATGCAGGTGATACCGATGACCAAGGTGGGTCTGGACGAGACCCCCCCGCCGGGCTCTGCGAGAACGACGCGCGCCGTTTAACAGAGCCCGTCCAGTGGGTCAGCGATCATCGGCTGCGGTCCGACGCGCCATTAACTCGCGCCAGGTCGTCAACACGATACCTTCTTCGGCGATGACCGCGCGCAGTTCGGGGTCGAGCATGGCTTCCAAATCTCCGAGCCGGCTAGCCCCGGAAGCGGAGATGTGGGCGAAAACCTCCGTCGGTTCGGTGCAGTGCATGATCATCATGGTAACCCCCGGGCGCAGTTCGCGTACGGCCGCCGCGTACCGCTGCGACTTGTCCGTGCGCGGCCAGTCATAACTATAGTTGTGAAGGTCATCCAGAACGGGTAAACCCGCGGCCCAAAGCTGTGCACCAAGCTCGGCGAGTTCGGCGGT
>JAPUJX010000257.1 GCA_027295975.1 Gammaproteobacteria bacterium | reverse complement strand
AGCCACCGCCACCGCCTGACAAAATGCATCCCCGTCGCCAATCAGGTGATCGGAGGGGAGCACGAGCAACAGCGGTTGGCCCGCGGTGGCACATGCGGTTAAAGCCGCCAAGGCAATTGCGGGCGCGGTATTGCGCCCCTCCGGCTCCAGAATGATCCTGGACCACGGTTGCTTCAACGCGCGGCATTGTTCCGCAACCAGGAAGCGATGTTCTTCGTTGCAAACGATGATGGGATCTAGAGAAGTCGTTCTGGCGGCACGCAGCAGGGTGTTCTGCAGGAGTGAATGTTCGTCGAAAAGCGCATGAAACTGCTTGGGAAACGACTCCCTCGAAAGTGGCCACAGGCGGCTGCCAGTGCCACCGGCAAGGATTACGGGAATCATGGGCTCCATTTGAGGCGCTCAAACCTGCGGGGGAGTACCAAGATAGCAGAATCCACCGATCATGATTAAGCTCGGACGACTATCCGGTGAGCAGCGCCTTCACTTTACCGCTGGCCGCTCCCATATCCGCCCGGCCTCCCACCGCACTCTTCAACGCCCCCATGACCTTCCCCATGTCTTTCATGGACTCGGCACCTTGTGCGGCGATGGTTTGAGCAATCAGCGCATCCAATTCTTCTTCCGACAGGGGTTCCGGCATAAACCCCCGGATCAGGTCGATCTCGAAGCGCTCCTGATCCGCCAGATCGACGCGACCCGCATCGCGAAACTGAGTGAGCGAATCACTACGCTGCTTGGGCATGCGATTGAGGATTGACAACACATCCTCATCGTCGAGATCGCGACGCTCGTCAACTTCCACGCGCTTGAACTCCGCATGTACCAGCCGCAACGCCGCCACGCGTTTTTTATCGCGGGCTTTCATCGCGACCTTTGTGGCTTCACTAATCTGAGTCTGAAGATCGGACATGGGTCCGCGGACGGCTAGAGTCGGGACATCAGTAGTTTTTTTCGAAGCGGCGCGCTTCCCGTTGCAACTTCTTCAGATGCCGCTTGACCGCCGCCGCCGCTTTGCGTTTGCGAACGGAGGTCGGCTTTTCGTAGAACTCCCGACGGCGCACTTCCGAAAGAACGCCTGCTTTTTCACAAGAACGCTTGAAGCGGCGCAGCGCAACATCGAATGGCTCGTTTTCTTTTACCTTTACACTCGGCATATGGTGTCAATGAACCTTGGCTGTTTCAAAAAGGCGGCGATTTTAGTTGCATTTACCCTACTTTGCAAAAGCTGGCCCGACGAAAAAAACGGTACCATGCACCGATGCTGATTCTGGGTATTGAAACTTCTTGTGATGAGACCGGGGTGGCGCTGTATCACGCCGCCGATGGACTGCTCGCAGATGCTCTTTTCAGCCAGGTCGACCTGCATGCCCAGTACGGCGGTGTGGTTCCGGAACTCGCCTCGCGGGACCACATCCGTAAGCTCGTGCCGCTGTGCCGTGAAGTGTTGACTCAGGCGGGTAAAAGTCTGGCCGATCTAGACGGTGTGGCTTATACCGCAGGGCCGGGGTTGCTGGGTGCATTGCTGGTGGGGGCCAGCTTTGCCCGAAGCCTTGCCTGGGGCCTCGACGTTCCCGCGGTTGGCGTTCACCACATGGAAGCTCACCTGTTGGCGCCCTTAATGGAAAAAAACGGCAGGCAACCACCGCTGCCGTTCATCGCATTGTTGGTTTCAGGTGGACATACGCAGCTGGTTGAAGTGTTTGCCATCGGCGATTATCGACTCCTCGGCGAATCTCTCGACGATGCCGCCGGCGAAGCGTTCGACAAAGCCGCCAAGATGCTGGATCTCGGCTATCCAGGCGGGCCGCTCCTCGCCCGTTGTGCCGAAAACGGAGATCCCACTCGGTTTCGCTTTCCGCGCCCGATGACAAACCGGCCCGGCCTGAACTTCAGTTTCAGCGGCCTCAAAACCTTCACCCTCAACACCGTGCGGGATTTGAGCCCGTTGACCGACCAGGACCGCGCAGACATCGCCCGGGCATTCGAAGACGCGGTGATCGACACCCTGACGATCAAGTGCCGTCGCGCCGTGAAGGAAACCGGGGTGTCACATCTCGTCGTAGCGGGTGGCGTCAGCGCCAACTATCGCCTGCGAGAAAAACTCAGCGCGGAACTTCCGGCCACAACCTACTATGCGAAACCCGAACTCTGTACCGACAACGGCGCGATGATCGCCTACGCCGGTTGCCAACGGCTTCAGGCCGGACAACGAGATCCCCTCGCAATCGTTGCCCGGGCCCGTTGGCCCATGACCGAACTTTCACCGCCATGAGAGAACACCAGACTGACAGTCTTTTTATCCAAAACCTGGCAGTGGAGACTTTCATCGGTATCCATCCCTGGGAACGAACTACGCCACAGAACGTGCTCATTTCCCTCGAACTCGAGACCAAAACCGCAACAGCCGCCGCCCACGACGACATCGGCAACGCGTTGAACTACGAAGTGCTTGCTCAACGCGTCACCGAGTTCGTGGCGCAAGCCGAATTTCAGTTGATAGAAACCCTGGCCGAGGGCATCGCCGCACTGGTGCTGGACGACCTGCCGGTGACTCGGATTTCGGTCGAAGTGCGCAAACCCGGAGCCATCGCCAACGCGGAAACCGTGGGGGTACGCATTCAACGAGTACGTGACAATTAACGTGCCTGTTATCCTTCCAGATCTGCGGCGAAATATCGGGGTGGTCAGAACACGAGTCTTGGGGTTCACTATCCTGACGTTTGTATGCGCGAGCGGGTGCGGGGGTGGCCTCTCCGATACTCCCGAATCTCATGCGAAAGAGGAGCCTGTCGTTTCTGAAAATACCGCAACCGGCCTGGAAAACCTCACGACCCGGGAACTTAGACAGCGCCTGGCCGACGGGGAGTTGTCCGCGACCGTCGTGGTCAGGTTTTTTCTGGATCGAATCGCGGCGGTGGATGACGCAGGGCCACGGCTCAACGCCATCATCGAAACAAACCCCGATGCTCTTGCCATCGCGGGGGAACTGGACCGAAGGTTCGCCAACTCGGGCCCCGTCGGTCCTCTTCACGGCATCCCCGTGATTCTCAAGGACAATATCGACACCGGTGATGCCATGGAAACAAGGGCAGGCTCTCTCGCGCTGGCGGGCCATCACGCCGGGAACGATGCATTTCTCACGGCCCGGTTACGTGCGGCCGGAGCCGTGATTCTCGCCAAAGCGAACATGAGTGAGTGGGTCAACTTCCGTTCAAACGACTCATCGAGCGGTTGGAGCAGCGTGGGCGGTCAAACCAGGAACCCGCATGTCCTTGATCGCAACACATGCGGATCGTCCAGCGGCTCCGCGGTGGCGGTAGCGGCAGGGCTGGCTCCGCTGGCGGTGGGCACCGAGACCGACGGCTCCATCGTCTGCCCCGCCGGGGTCAACGGCATCGTTGGTATCAAACCCACCGTTGGCACCGTGAGTCGTACGGGCATCATCCCTATTTCCCACACCCAGGATACCGCCGGGCCCATGGCGAAGACTGTAACCGGTGCGGCGATATTGCTCGCCGCAATGGTTGGTTTCGACGAGCAGGATACCGGAGCGCGTAACTTTCCCGGTGCGGTGAACTTCATTCCCAATCCCGAGGCCCTCGATCTCAGCGGAATTCGGATTGGCGTTTTACGGAGTTTTTACGGATCGGGCGAGTACCCGGCAGTCGAAAGGATATACACCTCGAGCATCGAGACCCTCAACTCCCTGGGCGCGGAGATCGTCGATCCAGTTCGCATAACCAGTACCAGCGAAATGCGCGATGCGGAATTCGAGGTGATGAAATTCGAGTTCAAAAACGGAATCGCCGAGTATCTGAGCGAACACAACCAGCCCAACAACCTGGCTACGCTGGCCGATCTCATCACCTTCAACAACGCCAACGCCGCCACGGTGATGCCCATCTTCGGCCAGAACGTATTCACCGAGTCGGAAGCGATGGCGGGGCTCGATGATCCCGCCTATCAGACTGCCCTGGAAGGGAGCGCCCACCTTTTCAGACAGATGTTCACGGACACGTTTCTCGAGCACCGGCTGGATGTTCTCATCGCACCCGTCAATGCGCCAGCCTGGAAAACCGATTGGGTGCACGGCGACCGCTTTCAGCTCAGCAGTTCATCCCTCGCGGCGATCACCGGCAACCCCAGCGTGGTGGTACCCGCGGGTTACGTTTCGAGCTTACCCGTGAACGTCGCCTTCATCGGTCCGGCATTTACCGAGCCCGAACTGATTCAGGTCGCATATGCCTACGAACAGGCAACCTCGGCCCTGCAACCACCGCGCTTCCTGCCAACGTTGGAAGTCGAACGCTGAGTGC
>JAPUJX010000256.1 GCA_027295975.1 Gammaproteobacteria bacterium | reverse complement strand
ACCCACTTGGGGCAAGTTCGCACAATGAGGGTACCCTGGAAGGGCCGAGCGCGGCGCGACTATGAGTACCGCCGACCTCACTGCGGTGTTCACGGCTTAACCTTCTTGAACGCGATTCTGGTTTACAGATGAGTCAAGTTTTTGCCCGGCACTTAAATTGCGAACATACATGCTCGTCGGTCTGAGGCGGAGCCTCGCTAATCAAACCCAGCCAGAGAGCCGGAAGGATCAAGGTGCCTCGAGGGTGACCAGCTCGATGCCTTCCTCCACACGCTCTCCCACCGCACACACAATCCCGGAAATCTTTCCGCGACGCGGTGCGTTGATGTTGTGTTCCATCTTCATGGCTTCGATCACCAAAAGCACATCACCCTCGGCCACCTCATCGCCCACACGCACGGCCAGTGAGATGACCTGACCCGGCATGGGTGAAATGATCCGGTCCGCAACGCTGACATCTTGAGCCAGGGCGTCGACGTCTTCCTCATGCACTTCCAGTCGTTCCGTATCGCCGTTGCGAATGACAAAAATCGACTTTCCATCGAAGACAACGCGGGCTTCTATCCACTGATCATCCACCAGACAGGCGAGGGTCGAGCCGTTCCACGTGACGTCACTCACTTTGTGCTCGGCATCTCCCACGGCCACAACGTCATCGGTTACGACAACCGACACCAGCTTCCGGTTGCGCTCGAGTTGTTGGCGATAACCGCGCGGCAGGTTCAGGCGAAAGCCATCGGTGCTTTCCCATACGCCCGAGCCGGATGTCAGTTCTTTGAGCGCCAGCACCGCGCAGATCACACCAAGGTTGGAATGCGCAATCAGCAGTTCGTCGTGATGTTGTTCGAGAAGCCCGGTCGTATAGTCACCCCCACGAAAGGCCGCATGGTTCAATATCCCACGCAGGTAACTCACGTTGTGTTCCACCCCGGCGAGTTCCACCTCGGCCAACGCCCGGATGAGCCTTACCCGCGCTTCTTCCCGATCCCTGCCGTGCGCAATCACCTTCGCCAACATGGGATCGTAATACATGCTCACCACGTCGCCTTCGACAATCCCGGAATCGGTGCGCACCCGATCTGGAAACTTCACTCTTACCAGCTTGCCGGTAGACGGCAGAAACTTTCGACGTGGGTTCTCAGCGTAAATTCGTGCTTCAATCGCGTGGCCGTTCCTGTTCAGTGAATCCTGCTCAATATTGAGCGACTCATCGGCCGCGATGCGCAACTGCCACTCCACCAGATCGAGCCCTGTGATCAATTCGGTAACAGGATGTTCCACCTGCAGCCGGGTGTTCATCTCCATGAAGTAGAACACCTCACCTTCCGCGATGAACTCGACCGTTCCCGCGCCAACGTAGTCGATCGCTTTTGCCGCCTGTACGGCTGCCCGACCCATGGATTCGCGTTGCGTTTCGGTAACCGTCGGCCCGGGGGCTTCTTCGATGACCTTCTGATGCCGACGCTGCACCGAACAGTCGCGTTCGAACAAGTACAGCGTATGCCCACGTCGATCCGCAAGAATCTGTATCTCCAGATGTTTCGGCGCCTGGAGGTATCGCTCGAGGAGCATGCGGTCGTCCGCAAACGCGGATTTTGCTTCGCGACGCGCACCCGCGAGGGCAGCCGCAAAATCCTTCTCGTCGCTTACCTGGCGCATACCTTTGCCGCCGCCTCCCGCGGATGCCTTGATCAACACCGGGAAGCCGATTTCCCGCGCCTCGGCCAGCAGACGGACATCACTCTGATCGTCACCATGATACCCGGGCACCACGGGAGTGCCGGCCGCGGCAATCAGCCGCTTCGCTTCTATCTTCGAACCCATCGCGCGAATCGACTCCGCACTCGGACCGACGAAGGTAACACCGGCGGAGGCACACGCCTCGGCAAACGCGGCATTTTCGGAGAGGAAACCGTATCCCGGGTGGATGGCTTGAGCTCCCGTCGCTTTTGCAACCGCCACCACGGCCTCGATATCAAGATAACTCTGCACCGCCGGAGCCGGACCCAACAAATGCGCCTCGTCGGCGAGTTTCACGTGTTGCGCGTGGGTGTCCGCTTCGGAGTATACGGCGATGATGCGCATACCCATGCGGCGCGCCGTTCTCATCACCCGGCAGGCGATCTCGCCGCGATTGGCTATCAACAAGGAGCTAAACATCACTCACATCCGGAATATGCCGAACCGGCTCTCCTGCAGCTCGGGTTCCCGGCAGGCCATGAACAAAGCGAGCGCAAGCACCCGGCGGGTATCCAGCGGGTCGATGACTCCATCGTCCCACAACCGGGCGCTTGCATAATAGGGATGTCCCTGACGTTCGTACTGGTCCCGTATCTCCTCCATGAACAATTCCTGCTCCGTCTCCGGCCACTCTTCGCCGCGCGCGGCAGCCGCATCGCGACGAACCGTCGCCAATACGTGGGCCGCCTGCTCGCCACCCATGACCGAAACTCGCGCATTTGGCCAGGTCCACAACATCCGTGCTCCATAAGCCCGTCCGCACATGGCGTAGGTACCCGCCCCAAAAGATCCGCCTATGACAACGGTGAACTTAGGCACCTTCGCGCACGCAACCGCGGTGACCATTTTGGCGCCATCTTTCGCAATCCCCCTGTTCTCGTACTTCTTACCCACCATGAAACCCGTGATGTTCTGCAGAAACACAAGAGGTATGCCGCGCCTGTCCGCCAATTGAATAAAGTGGGCCCCCTTCAGGGCGGACTCCGAAAACAGAATGCCGTTGTTGGCGAGAAGGGCGACGGGTAACCCTGCAATACGGGCAAAACCGCATACCAGGGTATCCCCATAAAGTG
>JAPUJX010000255.1 GCA_027295975.1 Gammaproteobacteria bacterium | reverse complement strand
ACGGTCTAAGTGGAAAACGCCCCGCGCAGCCAGTGCTGGCCCAAACGTTCGACGTAGCGGTCGAGTGATCGTTTGAGCCCATATGCCCGATACTTGAAACGATGCGCTCGCACGTTTCGTAACCATTCCTCAGGGTTTTGTCCCAGTGAACGGATATGCGCCTCGATTGGCCAACCCGCTTCAATACGTTCGCCGCGATCAACGGCAACGGTCCAGGTTAGAAGTGCTCGATAACATGTTAAATCCAGCCCAACATCTCGAAGATCGCTTAGGCGATCATCATCGTTGGATGAAACCCGTCGGTGGATCGACGTGTGGGTGCCCTTTTCTGCAATATCCGTCATTCCAGCCCGATAGGGATTGAGATCCACATAGGCAAGACAGTTCTGTATCGCTGCATCATCCAACAACGCTATGGACTTGAATCTTCCTTCCCAGAATCGGCCCTTACAATCGTCTTCTGCGTTCGCTATGCGGGCGAGCGGTTCATTCACATATCGCATAAACCACGATAGGTTGCCTAATCGTTCCCGTAACACTTCAATTCGCTCCGGATTCTGTAGCAGCGCATCCCGTCGCTCGGCTACATCCTGGGCACCAGGTTTGCAGGTCAACGTCAACCATCTCTGAACGACCTCGTCGTTTGACCAGGTGCTCAAACGGTCGGGACAGACACGCACCACAATGTGGTAGTGATTGCTCATCACCGCGTACCCATAAAGATCGATGGCGAATAGGCCGGAGAGTGTGAGAATCCGTTCTTCGAGCCAGGTTCTTCGATGCTCAAACGACGTCCCCGTTAGAGCGTCAACGCCACACAACCACGCTCGACGCACGCATCGTGAGATGCAGTGATAGAAGCCGCCGTTGTCAAAATCAACCAGATGAGCACGCGGATAGGTCATGGTCAAATCCTGACATCTTGTAAAACCCAAGCTTGTGCGAAATGTGACCCAAATTGACTCAGCCAATATCCCATTTCGCTAATATCACCCGATGGCCCAATCTCACAAACGGATGATGGATGTCCTCATCTAGGTTTTCTCATCTAGGTTTTATTGGTTGATGGATGTCCCCATCTTGTCCCTCCCCATCTTGTCCCTTGGTTGATGGATGTCCCCATCTTGACGCCCATCTTGACGTCCCCATCTTGACGACAACTTCTGCCAGACAACCATGAACACGATCAGGAGTACGCCCGCAGCCATCTGTACTCCGTTATCGATTCCGATGTAGGCCCAAGGCTCGATTCCAGGCATTGCGATTAACAGCCCGGCCAATAGCAAACCACCGCGGCGCAACATCGAACGAATGACTCCCAGCCAGGGCAAGTACCCCTGAATACCCAGTGCGATGAACCAGATACCAAACAACGCTTCCAGTACAGATTGAGCTACCGCCATCGGCGCGCCTTTGAGTATCAACGTGGGATCCAACACAAAGATGAAAGGAATAAAGTAGATCACGCTGCCAAGTTTCATCGCGGCGAACCCCGTGCGCATGGGATTACTACCCGCGACCGAAGCGGCCGCGTATGCACCGAGCGCCACGGGCGGGGTGATGAAGGACAACATTGCCCAGTATAGAATGAACAGGTGAACGCTCATCGGATCCAGATTTGCCTGGATCAGTGCCGGCGCCAACACAATTGCAAGGAATATGTAGGCGGCCGTCACCGTCATGCCAATGCCAAGCACGAAGCTGGTCACCGCTCCCATGATCAGCAACAGCCACAATGAGTCTCCCGCGAGGTACAGTAGATCGTTCACCAGCGTGCCTGACAAACCCGTCACGGAGAGTGCGCCAACAATCAGGCCGACACCCGCCAGAACGCAAACGAGTTCCACCAGCAGCTTCCCGGTGGCAGCAAAAAATTCCACCAGATCATCAACACCCCAACGATGCGCAGGAGACAGCTGGTTGAGCACCAATAACAGACCCGTGGCGATGAACGGCGCAATCGCCTCCCGTTGCAACACCAACAACAGAAAAATCAGCGCGATAAAAGCCCCCAGGTAATACCAGCCACCTTTGAGTGTCTTCAACACGCTGGGTAACTCCGCTCGAGGCATACCTTTGAGCCCCATTGTTGCGGCGTGAGCATCAACCTGGAGAAACAGGCCGAAAAAATAGAGTAACGCCGGGATGACCGCGGCCAGGGCTACCTGGTAATACGGCACCTCGAGAAAGGTAGCCATCACAAAAGCCGTTGAACCCATGATCGGCGGCAACAACACACCGCCCGTAGACGCGCAGGCTTCGATTCCGGCAGCCGTTTCTGGAGACATGCCCGTCTGCTTCATCGCCGGGATGGTGAGTTGACCCGTAGTGAGCACATTGGTGATTACGCTACCGCTCATGCTACCCATCAAGCCGCTGCTGACCACGGCGACTTTGGCCGGGCCTCCCCGAACGTGACCCAATAGCGCAAAAGCCAGATCCAGAAAAAACTTTCCGCCACCAGTGTGCTGCAACGCGATCCCAAACAGGATGAATCCGATAACGAGGTCGGCAAACGCGCGAAAAGGTAAACCAAAGATGCTCTCGATGCTGAGCGCGTGATAAACGGCCGTCTCCTGCGGCGTGGATTCCAGACCCGCAAACGGTCCGGGCAACTGACCTGCAAATATGGGCATAATCGAGAAAACCAACGCTATCGAGAATATTGCCCAGCCCGAAGAACGGCGAACAGCCTCTAGAAGCAACACCCATAATGCGATAGACAGCCAAGTGGCGAGTTCCGGGGCACCGAACTCCCACCCTTCATCCACGATGGGCTCTGCCTGGAAGAAAAAATATCCGCAGATAATAATCGTTAGCAACGAAAGAGCGGAATCGAGAAAACGTACCCGCGGAAATATCAGAAACGTCAAAGGCAACAACGAACCCAGAAGAGCGAAGTAATAGTGAGTTTCGATGCGTATCCAGCTACCCAACAACTGCTCGTCGGTGAAAAGCCGCAAAGCATCCATGGCAAGAAACAGGCTGACGGCGGCGCCTGCAATGACGAGATAACGAACGGGTTTACTCAAGCGTCTATCGCCAAACGGGATCGAATCCCGCAGCTTCCAGTGCGGCAACTCGAGAACTACGCCAGGTAAGTTGGAAAACATCGCCGCTCGAAAACTCGTTCTGTTTATGCCGCGTCCAGGCATCGCTCAACACCCGTTGGCGTTCGAGCAGGCGCTGATTGTTCGACTCGTTCGCCTCACTCCACACGCCAATCTCTTTCAGATAACGTACGGCACCTGCGTGATAAGGCACAACGTAGCTCAACGGTTGACGATCCATTGCCCAACCGATGGCACCCGGATCAGCATTTTTGAACGCGTCGTAGTGTTTGTGAATGACCTGAATCATGGAGTACACGAGAGTCTCATCGGTGCTGTCCAGGCCTATCAGCAACGGGTACGGATACGTCACACCCACATTCGGCCGTTCAGCCGTAATACCGGCTCCGCGGGTAGCCACATGAAGCGTGAAATAGGGCGCAATCTTCAGCAACCGCTCTATGCAGCCCTTATCGTCATGAGGAATTTCCAACCACTTGATACCGCGGGGCGACGCTTCGAGTTTTCGCGCCGGTCCTGAAACAGTATTGGCAAACGCCGCGTCAACATGTCCGTTGACAATTCCATTCCACATCGAGTTGTAACCCGGAAAGTCCACCCGCTTCACATCTTCCCAACCGAGATTCCCACACGCGAGAAACGCCTCCACCGCTACGTTCAACGCCGGTGCCCCGCGTACATAAGGTACTCGACGACCTTTCAATTCGCTCGGGTGAGTGATACCGGTGTCGGCGGCCACTGCCAGAGATTGGTTACTATCGCCATTCGAAGAAAGGACAAGCCTTACCTTCAGCGGTCCCCAATTCTCATGCTCGAACTGGAAAACGCCTTCCTGTGCGAAATACGTTGCCATGCCATTCGCCGAGAACTGCACGCGCCCTTTCACAAGCGGGACCAGCCGGGAAATGTCGTTTTTTCCCGGCACGACGCGCAGCGTAACGTTGTATTCGTCCTTCAATACTTTGCCGATGGCAACCGCCTGGTTATATCCGGTAGTACCCAGGTTGTACGCGGTCCAGGCAAGCGTTTTCGGTAATTCGACTTCCCCGGCCTCGGCAACACAAGCGACCGCACTCAGCAACACAAGCGACATGATCAAACGCACACTATTCCCCCCCGTGGACAACCCAACATTCTATGCCAGCCCATCCCCCCTTGAAACCGGGTGTCAGGTCAACGAGGATGTTGCCCTTTCGGGCAAATGCCGGTGAGAGGTGACGAATATGGCGATGGCAGAAACCACCACAGGACCCGTCATGGGTCGGCTAAAAGAAGGTGTGTTACTTTTTGCCGGTATTCCTTACGCGGCACCCCCGGTAGACGGTTTACGATTTCGCGCAGCCCTGCCTCACCCGGCATGGACAGACGTGCGACCGGCGTTGAAGTTCGGGGCAGCAGCCCCGCAGGTGGCAACCGGAGGGTTGACCGATGGCGCCCCCGCACGTTGGAACGAAGACTGCCTGACGCTCAACATCACCACCCCCGCGCTCGACACCGGTCATCGTCCGGTTCTCGTGTGGATCCATGGGGGCGGTTATCGCACCGGCCAGGGTGCCATTCCCTGGTACAACGGCGCCCGTTTTGCTGCGAATGGGGACATCGTGGTTGTCAGTATCAACTACCGCCTGGGGGCGCTCGGATTTACCGATTTATCTCGATTCGGTGAGCAATACGCCTCTTCCGGGGTAAACGGCATCCTGGATCAGATCACCGCGCTCACCTGGGTGAGGGACAACATCACCCATTTTGGGGGTGACCCGAAGAAGGTGACCATCGCCGGTGAATCCGCCGGTGGTTTTGCCGTCTCCACCCTCCTTGGCTGTCCGTGTGCACAAGGCCTCTTCCGCGCAGCCATTGCGCAAAGCGGCGCAGCCCACCACACGCTCCCGGCGGAGGCCGGTGAAAAGGTGGCAGATCGGTTTCTCGACGTACTCGGCGTGAACGACGCCATCGGCATTGACGCCATCGACGTTGGGGCCATCCTCAAAGCTCAACAGACCGTTTCCGACGAGCTCGAAGGTCCGGCGGGCGCGTTGACCAAACTCGGCGTTGCGGTTTCGGCTTTTTATCCCGTGGTTGGCAACGAAATTCTTCCCCAAAGCCCACTTACCGCCATCCAGTCCGGGATGGGGGCGGAAATCCCGTTGCTCATCGGGAGCAACCGGCACGAAACCACACTTTGGGGTTACGGCGAGGTGGATGACCCAAAACTCGACCGAATGGTTGCGAATTTCGGCGCCGGGAAAACCCTCGCCGTCTATCGCTCGCAACGCCCACGAGCGACCCCGCAAGATCTCATGATCGCGTTGACAACCGATCACATGTTCCGCATTCCAGCGATCCGGCTGGTGGAAGCCAGAGAGCCCCATGGTGCGAAAAGCTGGATGTACTGGTTCTGCTGGGAATCACGAGCGTTCGGGGGCACCCTGAAAGCAACACACGCGCTGGAAATCCCATTTGCCTTCGACAACCTGGATCGAGGGGGGGTTGAGGTATTTTTGGGCGAAGGGCCAGCTCCCCAGACGGTGGCTGACGACATGCACCGCGCCTGGACCGGCTTCATCCGTGACGGCGACCCGGGCTGGGCACCCTACGCCAGCCAGTCACGCACCACGATGCGTTTTGCGGAGCCATCCGAACTCATCGACGATCCAGACGGCCTGGAACGCGCCGCCTGGGAGGGGATTCGCTGAGGGCCGTGGTGCAGATCTGACGGCCGGCAGCCGCATAGTACGCCCGAGTTTTCAGCCTCGGTCGCGGTGCGCTGGCCATGTGGCGATTACCCCAACGAACTTTTGCTAACCCGGTTTGCGTAATTTGAAAAGAAACCGATCGGTCTTGCCCCGTACGTCCGGAGAAAAAACCATCTGAGTGCGGTCGTCCTCGGCGTTTCTCAACAGGTCGCTGTCACCCACCACCTCGAAACCCGACGCGTTGATGGCCTCTAGCGCCTTGCTTTTCTCCATGCGATGCAGCGCGGCGTTGTCTGCGCCAGCGTTACCGTGATGTTCGATGATACCAAGCACACCACCTGGCTTGAGCAGCTGCATCACGGCGGCGAGGAAACCGGCAGCGACGGCAGG
>JAPUJX010000254.1 GCA_027295975.1 Gammaproteobacteria bacterium | reverse complement strand
AATGCGCTGACCGGGCGCATGATGGCCGAGATGCGCCATGCGTTTGCCGCGGCGGAAAAAGACCCGGCCGTAGTGGGTATGGTTTTGACCGGCGCGGGGCGCGGTTTCTGCGCCGGGGCGGACATGGCTGGCCTAAACGCGACAGCCTCGGGGGAACGCGGTCAGGCGGAGGATCTTTCAGATCTGGAAGCGAACCCCGGAAATCCGGACATGGGCCCGAACTTCGAAATTACCTACACCTATTTGCTCGCGCTTCAGAAACCGCTGATTGCGGCAATTAACGGACCCTGCGCAGGGCTTGGTTTTTGTTATGCGTGTCTGGCCGATATGCGGATTGTGGAGCGCCAGGCAAAGTTCACGACGGCATTCTCGCAACGTGGACTCATAGCCGAACATGGGTCGAGCTGGATACTACCGCGTCTGATTGGCGCGGGGCGTGCGTTGGATCTCTTGTGGAGCGCACGCAAATTCACTGGCGAGGAAGCGAAAGAACTGGGACTGG
This sequence comes from Gammaproteobacteria bacterium, assembly GCA_027295975.1. Taxonomy (GTDB): domain Bacteria; phylum Pseudomonadota; class Gammaproteobacteria; order Pseudomonadales; family Azotimanducaceae; genus SMWK01. Next base: position 3,071 of record JAPUJX010000254.1, on the reverse strand, counting down.
CTGAACGTCTTGTGGAACAGGGCGAGTCACTCCAGGCTGCCATCGACTACATCAAACAACTTGCAAGCGTTGTCTCACCAACGTCCCTCAAGGTGATCAAAGCGCAAGTGTATCGTCACCTCAACATGGAGTTGGCCGAAGCCATGGACGAGACCAACACCTGGATGGCGGAATCGCTCAAACGCGAGGACTTCAAGGAAGGTGTGAGTTCGTTCATGGAAAAACGCCTGCCGGAGTTCAAGCGCCTGGGTGAAGACTAGCGTAGCGGTCGGTATCGGCATCGCGGGTTAAGGAGTGAGTACCAACCGAGATGAGTTCAGTGAAATAGCGAGGCAGATCGCCGAGCTCAAACCAATCATCGAAGCACACGCCGATGAGGCAGAAGAACAGCGCCATCTCGGCAACGAGGTGGCGCGGTCGATGGCGTTGGCCGGCCTATATCGCATTGCCGTGCCTCGCAGTCTGGGGGGTGGCGAAGCACATCCGATAACCCAGATCAAAACCATCGAAGCGGTATCCGAGATTCACGGGTCAACCGGTTGGAACCTGATGATCGGCATTGAAACCATGGGGATTCTTGGCGGTAGCCTCACCAGGTCTGTCACGAAACAACTCTATGCAGACCCCGAACTCGTCATTGCCGGAACGCTGAATCCACTAGGGCAGGCGGTCCCCTGCGACGGCGGATATCGAATCACCGGACAATGGCCCTTTGCGAGCGGAATACACAACGCCCAGTACTTCTGGAGCCAGAGCATCGTCCAGAAAGACGGCGAACGTCTCAAAGACGAGCGCGGGTTTGTGTTTTGCGAGTCCATGGTCCCCGTGTCCCAGGTTGAAATTCTGGATACCTGGCATGTATCGGGCTTACGAGGTTCCGGCAGCCACGATGTGCGGCTGGAGGATGTGTTCGTTTCGACCGAGTACATCAGCCAGGTGCAGCGCCGGATTCCGGTCGAACCAGGCACACTCTATCGCCTGCCGATTTACAGCCGCCTGGCCTATAACAAGGTAGGCGTAGCAACGGGGATCGCAAAGGCCGCCATCAACCAGTTCGTCGAACTGGCCAACGCAAAAAAACCGCGCGGCTCGAGCAATTTGTTGAAAAACAGAGTGGATGCACAACGCGCCATTGCCGAGGCGGAAAGACTGATTGGTTCTGCCCGAAGTTACGTGTTCGAAGCTGTTACGGACATCTGGGATACGATTGAAAACGGTGACAAGCCAACAGACAGACAAAAAGCCATCGTGCAACTGAGTTGTTCCGGCGCCGCCAACGAAGCGGTCAAAGCGGTCGAGATGTTGTATTCGGCGGCCGGGGCCAGCGCCAACTTCCTATCGAGCCCACTGGAACGCAGCATGCGGGACGTGCTGGTGGTGCGTCAGCATATTATGGTTTCGCCTCAGTACACCGAGGCGGTAGGCCGGGTGTTGCTCGGGATGGAGTCCGAAACTTTCCTGTTCTGAAGATCGAGGCCAGGTTGCAACCCGGCTCCAATCTTATTCCTGCACGCTTTGGCAACCTCGAATCAGCCGACCCGGCATCGCACCAGTGTGTTCGCCCCGTTCATAGGTCACTTCACCGGATTTAATCGTCATGCGGTAACCGTCTGCCTTCTGCACCAGTCGTTTGCCTCCTGCCGGCAGGTCGTAAACCATCTTCGGTTGATGCAGTTTCAACGCGTCATAGTCGATCAGGTTGAAGTCCGCGGTGTATCCGGGAGCAATCACGCCGCGGTCGCGCAAACCGTACACCTCCGCAGAATTCTGGGTGAGTTTGTGTACGACGAATTCCAGCGGCATCAGCGGACCACGTTTTCTATCACGGGTGAAATAACTCAGCATGTAGGTTGGCACGCCCGCATCGACCAGCACACCGCAGTGCGCACCGCCATCGGAAAGCCCGAACACGCTTTGTGGGTGTTCGATGACCTCGCGCTGACCCTCGAGGTCTCCCTCGTATCTGCCAAACAGGATAAGCAACGGCGCACCGGTGGCTAGAACATCCATCATCACTTCCCGAGGATCGACACCGCGCGCACGTGCAACTGCGGCAAGTGTGTCATCGGAACTCGGTTCGTAGGTGAGTTCGTCATCCAGGACGTATATGTATTCATAATCCGTCATGAAGCGGGCGGCATCCTTGTTATGGGGCAGCACCGGCTCCTCGGTAAGAACACGCTGACGAAAAGCCGGATCTTTCAGGCGCGCCTGGCGTTCTGCCAGAGGCAAGTGGTGAATTTCCCGATAGGCGGGGAATTGCCGCATGGGATTAATCGTGCCGTCCAGCATCATCAGAATGGACGCCGGCCGCGCGCCCACCTGAGGTCTCAGGTTGAACCCCTCGGCGTGGAGTTTCTCTGCGAGAGTCCACACCGGACCCATCCCAGCGGTAACCAGAGGCGTCACGGTACATCCCGTGTTACGGGCGATGTGTTCAATCCAGGCCAACTCTTCCGGGTTATTCAGACCGTCCGAGACGAACTCCATCGTTCCGTAGTTCAGGCCGGAAAAAGCATCGGCAATTGTGGTCATCTCTTCTGCCGATGCCCGGGTGCCAGGCACCAGGTTGCCTGCCTTGTCGACGTGTCCGTAAAACCGCGAGGTAGAGAACCCGAGCGCACCGGCTTCGAGCGCTGTGCGGGTAATTGCGCGCATCTCGTTCATGTCTTCTCGGGTCGCATCATCGTAACAACGCTCGCCCATCACATAGGCGCGCATCGCCACATGGGGCACTTGCGTTCCTACATCCACCGTATAGGGGGTATCGATACATTCGAGATATTCCGCAAACGTCTCCCAACCCCAGGGGATACCCTCGTGCAGGGCGGTACCCGGAATGTCTTCTACGCTCTCCATGATGGAGACCAATTCGTCTTCCGAACCCGGCCGCACGGGTGCAAAACCAACCCCACAGTTGCCCATGACAATCGAGGTCACACCGTGCCAACTGCTTGGCGTAACCTGCTTATCCCAGCACACCTGCCCGTCATAGTGCGTGTGAATGTCGACAAACCCGGGTGTGAGCAGATCGCCCTGAGCATCGATGACACGCCGGGCTTTTGCCGGGC
>JAPUJX010000253.1 GCA_027295975.1 Gammaproteobacteria bacterium | reverse complement strand
ACGTTGAGGCCCATCAGCTGTTGCATGGTCAGCCCGACACGGCTCGTCGACTCGCCGACTCCTCTCACGTGCAGGCCCGTGCGCATGCGCCCGCCGGCGGTTCCAGCGATCATGAAAGGCAAACCCACCACGCTGTGGGTGTTGGCTTCGGATGTCTCCGAGTGTGCCATTACCAGGCAGTTGTCGAGCAGCGTGCCGTCGCCTTCGGGTACCGCATCCAGGGTTGCAACCAGGTTCGCCCACGCCTCCATGCTCTTCAACACGAAGTAGGTCGCCTTGGGCTGATAGCCGAGGTTGGGGTCGCGTGGTTCCTCATGAGTCAGCGTATGGTGGGTGTCGGAGCTGCCGGGTCTGCGCAGGCTCGAGGCTCGATTCGAGAACACCATGTTGAAGACTCGCGTCTGGTCACAGGCCAGCGCCAGAGCCAACATTTGCGCCATCAGGGCGTGATTCGACATCACGTGCTCGATTTCGGTGTCAGTGGGCTCTTCGACCGGCGCTGGGGGCACCGAGCAGGCCTGTAATGGTGGTGGCTTCCGGAGTTGCAGTTCGATCTGTTGTTCGAGTTGCCGTAACGAGGTGAAATACTGGTCGAGACGGGTGCGATCGCTCTGCCCCAACTGTCTTTCGAGGCGCTTCCGGTCCTCGGCGACGATGGCCAGAGCGCTCTTGCGCAGCAACAGCCGCGGGTCCGGAGTGAACTCGGCCGCGTTCGGGTCGGCGAATCCTGATCCAAAAATCCGCGTATAAAGTGATAGCGGGCTGGGTTCGGCGGGGTTCACATTGTTCACATCCCGCAGGCTGTTGCTGTGGGTGGAATTTCCGGTCGCAGCCATCTCGATCGAGCGGAAGCGGGTTTTGGTGCCTATTTCGTCGGAAATCAGGACGTCGAGGCTCGGCCCTTCCACCTCGTCCGTTTTCTTCGGGGCGCCGCCGCAGAGGGTTCCGAACACGCCCGTACGATGAACTTGGTTTGCTTCGCCATCCATCAGCACGCTGAAGCCGCTGAGGATGTTCATGCGATCTCGCAGGTCTGTTATGGGTGCGAGTTCCGGTGTCAGCTCCCAATCACTGCCCTGGGTGGCCGGATTCCAGCGTAGCGGATTCATCCCGCAGCCGAAGAACCAGGTTCCGAAACGCCTGGGCAAAGGAGCACCGGTGGCTGCCACCGCATTGCCACTTGTGTTGAGGAATACGTTCAGAAACGGCAGAGCAACCGCGACGGCGGCGCCTTTCAGGGTCCCTCGCAGAAAGCCCCGGCGGGGGATTTTGGATTGGCTGTGATAATTCATGTCTCCTCCTTCGCGCTTCCGGCGGGCGTTTGCTCGGCAGTATCTTCTCTGGGTGCCGAGGCGGTACGAAATCCCTCGCTCATGGCGATATCGCGCATCAGCTCTGGAAGACGGTACCCCGTCTCTTCAAACCTGACTTCGAGATGGCGGAGCAACCGACGCTCGCGATTTGTCTGCTCGCGGCCGACCGCGTAACGATACAGATTCTGGACGAGGCACGGGCCGATCAATGGACTCTCGGCAAATGCCTGGCCGAGTTCGACGGGGTTTGCAAAGCTGCGACCGTCGAGGTCACTGCTCGTGTCGATGGGTGCCCCGTTTTCGCTGGTTCGGTATTTCCCAATGCCGTCGAATACCTCCAGTCCCAGGCCTATGGGGTCCGTCAGCTTGTGACAGGTATTGCAGCTGGCTTCGTTTGCGTGCACCTGGAGGCGGTCGCGCGCCGTTCTGTGCCGGGAATCCGCATCCTGAACGAAGAGCGAAAAATCAACATCTGCCGGTGCTTCCGGAACGGTCTGGCACAACAACGCCTCCCGCAGAAAAACTCCGCGCAGGGTCGGTGAGCTTCGACCCGGATGAGAGAAGAGCATTGCGAAACTGGCGTGAGACAGCAGTCCGGCGCGTGGATGGTTGGACGGCAACTCCATCTCCTCCCAACCATCAGCCGCATATACGGGAACGCCGTAGAGCGGGCCGAGGCTGCGGGTGATCGGTAACTCCCTGGAGGTAAAAAGCTCGCGGTAGTCGGCTTGTTTCGTAACCAGATGTTTAACGACAAAACGCAGGGTCTGTTCGCGCGCATCCGCCGCCATGCGGTTGCTGTAGAGGGGAAAGCGGGTAACATCCTTGCCGAGATTGTTGAACTCATCGAAGACAAACAGATCCTCGAAGAATGCGCGTACGCCGCCTGCGAGGTGTTCCGAAGCCAGCAGACGGTCCACCTCGCGGGCCAGTCCCGCCGGCGAGTCGAGTTCACCGCGTTCGGCAACGGTCAACAGATCCTCGTCGGGTCCGCGGTTCCACAAGAAATAACTCAGCCGGGACGCCAGGCTATGATCGGATAACAGCAGCCGGTAAGGCCGATCGGGTAGTGGGGCGGGTTCGGCCACCTCGATCCGGAAAATAAAGTCGGGGGCCACCAGCAGGCTGGTAAGAGCGAGTTCCAGGCCGGCGTAGAAATCGGCGCGAGACTCGGCAGCCGCGCTTGCGAATTCGACGCGCAGGTGCACTTCGTCGTCGCCGAGCGGACGCCGCAGAAGCAGGCGCCCGAAGCTTGCCACTATTTGTTCCGTGCAGGAGTCGTCGGATGCCGTCGCCGATTCCGGTTTGCAGGGGAGCAGTCGATTGCGGTGTTCGGTCGAGGTGACCTGTGCGGCAATGTTTCGAGCCATCGCCTCGTATTGTTCGAACCCACTCGGGGTGACGGCCACGAGGGAAGTTCCAACCGCGTTGAGACCCGATCGGCGGCTATCCGGCTCGAAACGACCAGAGACATCGATCGCCGTGCCGAATAGATCCTCGATCGCGTTCCTGTATTGCTCCGGCGTCAGCCGCCGCATCGCGACGGGCCCCCCGGTTGAAGCCGGATCACCGCTGTCACAGGCAGCCAGGCCGATGACTAATGCGAAGATGACCAGTTGCAGAATTTTACGCAATTCTTCGTCCCTCTTCTCAGCCGGTCCTGCGTCCGATTGAGTTCCCAAAATAGAACTGGCGTACAGCTGAAGATTAAGCCTTCATGAACGCGCTGGTGCAAGTGTGGGCGTGGCTCGAGACGGGTTTTGTGTTCAACGTTTTGATGGCTCAATGAACATCCGTACCTGTCGTCTCAAGTGCGTTTGTTAGACTGTTGAGCCTCCTCCTTGATATGCGAAACGTTCGTTTTGAACTTCTTCAATACCTCGATGACCGTCGTAATATCTCCCTTTGATATGCCTTTGCGCGCCTGCTGTCTGAACACCGTGGCGATTTTATCCATATCTGGTTTTAGTTTTAGCGCTTCGTGAGTCAGAAAAATGCGTTTCACGCGACGATCGGCGGGGTCTTCCACCCGTTTTACCAGGTGTTTGAGTTCCATTCTGTCCAGAAGGCCCGTCATCGACATGGGGCTGATCCCAATTCGATCGCAAAGTTCGGCCTGAGTGATGCCGGGACTGTGTTCCACCCAGACAATGACACGAACCTGAGGTCTGGTGAGCCCGAGCGGAGCCATCACCGTTCCGTAAGCAACGGAAATAGCCTGGGCGGCCTCATGGATCAGGAACCCGAGGTTTTCGTCAGCTTCTATATCTGGTCCGGCTTTGTCCGCTGCTGATTCTGCTTTCATTAATTTTGTCGATAGTCGTGATTTCGGTCGAGCTAAGGGTTCGATCATACGATAAGGCGCTTGGTCAGTACTACGTCAACCCCATACTTCGCCCGGTTGGCCCTGAAACCCTTTCCGATCCAAATTGGATTTGATATATGTCCACATAGTATGTATCCTTATTAAAGGAGTTAGCTTTGGCTACCCTTGAGGCTTCTCCTAAGCCTTGAACAGGGCGCTGAAGGGCGCCCTTTTTTTGTGTTTGTAAACATGTTTATGCACCGCTGTAGTATCTTGACTGAAACCTTGATGTGGAAGTGGAACTTGTACCCGTCGGTACTGTTCATCACACTTGCGCTGCTTTTCGCCACATCGGCGCGCGCGGCGTCCGTCGAGGTGGATGCAGGCACGACAATTTCATCTGCAAGCGCGGGCAAAACCCCGATCCAGGCGCGATTGCCGCTGACCACCTCCGGGGTGGCGCCGGGGTTGATCATCATCGTTCCAGGATTCGAGGAGGACGACTTCGAGTTTGTCCTGGATGGTGAATTGAACGAGCCGATCTGGGGTCAGGTTGCGGGTTACGATGAGATGCGGGTACTCGAGCCGGATACCCTCGAAGTGCCCCGGCACAAGACAATTGTGCGCTATTTCTACACGGCCACGGCGCTGTACGTAAGCATGGTTGCGGAACAGCCACCGGATACCCTGATCGAACGGTTGAGTTCACGAGACGATTATTTCCTTCGCGACGGGATGAGTATCACCCTCGACACTTCCGGGACCGGCCTCTACGGCTACTGGTTCTCCGTGAATCTCGGTAACGCGTTGGCCGACGGTAAGGTCGCTCCCGAACGGCAATACTCCAAAGAGTGGGATGGTCCGTGGGACGCCGCAACGGCTCGAACCGATGACGGATGGAGTGCCGAGATGGTGCTTCCCTGGTCTATGATGGCCATGCCAAGCGCCCAGGGCGCGAGAGAAATTGGCCTGTACGTGAGCCGTTTGGTCGGTTACGTAGATGAGCGTTACGGGTTTCCCGCCCTTCCGCCGACCGGCGCGCGTTTCATGTCCGCGTTGCAGACCATGGAGCTTGAAGCGGTAAAACCCAGGCGCCAGTTGGACTTCTATCCGTACGCATCGGCTACATACGATGCCGCGTCGCAAGGCGCCGCGGCGGAAGGTGGTGAGGGCAAGGTCGGTGTGGACGTATTCTGGCGCCCGTCGACGAATCTCCAGATGAGCGCCACCTTGAATCCCGACTTCGGCGCGGTCGAGTCTGACGATGTGGTGATAAACCTGACCTCTACCGAGACGTTCTTTCCGGAAAAGCGTCTGTTTTTTCTCGAGGGTAATGAAATTTTTGCCACCACCCCGCGTTCGAGGCCCGCGCGGCTGGGTGGTAACACGGCCGGGTCCCGACGAACGACTCAGCTTTTTTCTCCCCAGCCGGTGCAGATCGTCAATACTCGGAGAATTGGCGGAGGGGCCGACGTATCCATCCCCGCATCCGTGTCGATTCCAGGTTTTGAGCTCTCCAAACCCACTGACCTGCTCGGCGCCATCAAGGGTACCGGTCAGGTTGGCCGAATCCGTTACGGTTTAATGGGCGCATTCGAGGATGACGTCGAGTTGACGGGTACCGAAAACGGCGAGGAGGTTAGAGTTGATGCGGAGGGACGTGACTTCGGCGTACTTCGGTTTCTCTATGAGAATACCGGTGAAGGCCGTCGGTCCGTCGGTTACATCGCAACCCAAGCGAGGACCATAGACTACG
>JAPUJX010000252.1 GCA_027295975.1 Gammaproteobacteria bacterium | reverse complement strand
CCGGTAGATGATGTCGAGCCCGAGGGTGGGTACGTCCAATACCAGGATCTCCGCATCGATTGCCAGAGCGATAGCGAGATGCAGCTCTACGTTCATTCCATTGGAAAGCACGTGTATTTTCTTGTGCAGGTTGATGTCGGTTTTTTCCAGCGTGGCTTCGGCAACCGGACGATCGAACGAGGCGTGTACTCCCTGGATGAAATCGAGCAGATGGCTGACTCGCATCCAGCGGGGAAGAATCCCCACGTCCGCGATGTAGGCGGTGCGCCGCATGAGTTCTTTGCGTTGCTGAAAGGGGTCGAGTCCGAGCACGTCGATCTCACCGCCATCGAGGTGCAACAGCCCTAAAATGGACTTCAACGCGGTTGTTTTCCCGGAGCCATTCGGCCCGATCAGCCCGACGATGCGCCCGGGTTCCACGGTGAGATCAAAACCGTTCAATGCCGCACTGTCGCCGTAAGATTTTCTGAGACCTCGCGCACTGATGAGGCTCATGAGGGATCTCCGGAGACGCTGGCGAGGAGGGTGGCCGGGTCGAGTCCCAGGGCGTTGATGGTGATGAGGACTTCCGGCCATTGTTCGGTGATGAATCGCTCGCGTTCCTGATCGAGGGCCAGTTGTTGCGCGCCGGGGCAGACGAACATGCCCAGTCCGCGGCGTTTTTCCAGTAATTCGGCGTCAACCAACATCTGATAAGCCTTCGATACGGTAATGGGATTAATTCGTTCCTGGGCGGCTACCTGGCGAACGGACGGCACGGCTTCTCCCTCTGGTAGAACGCCCCGAACGATTTGCCGCAGGACCAGGTTCTTCAGTTGAAGATAAATCGGCTCGTGGTCGTTCCAGTCGCTCATGGGCTGCCGAACGGTCGCTCCGTTATTTCAGAGGGCTGAGTTAGTGTTATACATTACTACAACACTATATGTCCATCAGGACGGGGAAGCAAGTTGCAATGCAAAGCCGACCAGCAATGGCAGGGTGGCGAAGGAAATCAGGGTGGATAACAGGATCACCGCCGCAACCTTCTCGGGGTTTCGGCCATAACGTTCGGCGAAGATGAAGTTGAAAACGGCAACCGGCATCGCTGCCTGAAGGAACACCACACCGGCCATGGTACCGGTGAGACCAAACAACCAGATGACGAACAATCCGCTGGCCAACCCGAACCCCAGACGGGCCAGGGCAACCACCAGGTTCTGCCGCAGGTCCACGAGATGCAGCCGGGCGAGGGCGGTGCCGAGCCTGAGCAGCATCGCTGGAATGACCAATCCACCCAGAATCCTGGTTGTGGAAGCGATCCACTCCGGCACCGCCAGATCCACCCCTCGCACGACGAAAACGAGCAACAGGGCCCAGATGATGGGCTGTTTGAGAAGCTGCAGCGGGTGGAATGAACCTGCAGAGATCCCCATGCCGAGGGTGTACTGGGACACGGAGTTGACGAAAAAGTAGGAGATGCCCAGCGCCAGCCCCGGCTCACCGAACGCCAGCAGTACCAACGGCAGTCCCATGTTGCCGGTGTTGGGGTGGATCAGCGCCGGAAGGTAGGTGTTGATCGGCCAGTTGGTAACCTTCAGCAACACCCAGCCCGAAACGAAACAACACCCGATGATGCTGAGGCTTGCCAGCACCATTTGCGCAAAGGTTGCGAGATGGATTTCCATGCTGGTGAGGGTCGAAAACACCAGGCACGGAGTGCCCACCATCATCACCAGATTGCTGATGGTTTCGTTGTCGAAACTCAAACCCTGGCGAATCCACAGGTAGCCGATGCCGGTAACGATGAATACCGGCGCGATCACGGTGGCAATTTGTTCGAAAATCATGAAGCTTCGATAAGAAAACGGGAATGATCAAAACGGGCGGTATTCTATACCGGAGCCACAATCTCACTTCCGGGCGCCGGAGGCGTAAAGCCGGTAGAATCCCGGGCTTTTCGAGTTCGAGCGGGTGGAGTTGGTGAAGGAGCGTACCTGGCAGCGTCCGGTGATGTTGTTGGTGTTGATGTCGGTGGCCATGCCGGTTGCGTTCAGCGCCTGGTCGGCACTGCTGAACAACTTCGTCGTGGAGCGTGCCGCCTTCACGGGTGTCGAAATCGGCATTTTGCAGAGCTTGCGCGAGGTGCCCGGTTTTCTCGCCTTCACCACGGTGTTCGTACTGCTCATTCTCAAGGAGCAGACGTTTGCGGTATTGGCGCTTGCGCTTCTCGGTCTCGGAGTGGCGATTACCGGATTTTTCCCGTTCGAATACGGCCTGTATTTCTCCACGGTGCTGATGTCCGTGGGTTTTCACTACTTCGAGGCGGTCAAGTTATCCCTCGCGTTACAGTGGCTGTCCAAAGGTGAGGCGCCTCAGGTCCTCGGCAAGCTCATTTCGGTGGCGGCGATTACTTCGCTGGTTGTTTATGCCGTTTTGTGGCTGCTGCTGGAAATTTTTGCGATCGACTACATCTGGATCTTCGCCCTGGCCGGTAGCCTATGTTTCGCCTTGGCGCTTTTCATGTGGCTGGGATTTCCTCATTTCGAACCCGCGACCAAACAACACAGTCATCTCGTTTTACGCAAAAGGTATTGGCTCTATTACGGGTTGACCTTCTTCTCCGGTGCGCGCCGGCAGATTTTCATGGTTTTCGCGGCTTTTCTGATGGTGGAAAAATTCGGTTACAGCGCGGCTCAGGTGACGCTGTTGTTTCTCATCAACTACGCCTTCAACTGGCTGTTCGCCGAACGTATCGGGGCGTTGATCGGGCGGATTGGCGAACGTACCGCGCTCTCGCTGGAATACGTCGGCTTGATAATCGTGTTCACCGCCTACGCATTTGTCACCAACCCCTATATCGCCGCCGGCCTCTACGTGATCGACCACATGTTCTTCGCTCTGGCGATTGCCATCAGCACCTATTTCCAGAAAATCGCGGATCAGGCGGACATGGCGAGTTCGGCCGGCGTCTCGTTCACCATCAACCATATCGCGGCAGTGGTGGTTCCCGCGGCGCTCGGCCTCGTGTGGATTCATTCCCATTCCGTGGTCTTCCTGATTGGCACCGGTTTTGCCGTCTGCTCACTGGTGTTGGCGCAAAACGTTCCGCGACAACCCGCGCCCGGCAACGAGGTGATCTGGGGTTCCATTTTTCCACCGGAGGACATTAACCGTGACCATGCTCAAACCCGTTCAGCTCGGTAAAAAAAGTGGCTTGATCGTCTCCGAATTGTGCCTTGGCACCATGAACTTCGGCATGCCGGGACGGGGACACCAGGGTGATTGGACGCTGGGTGAAGACGAGGCCCGTCCCATTTTTCAAGCGGCCCTCGAGCAGGGACTCTTCTATTTCGACTGCGCAGACGTGTACGGCCTCGGCGCTTGTGAGGAGGTGGTTGGCAAACTCCTGAAGTCTCTCGCGCGCCGCGATGAGTATGTACTCGCGACGAAGATCAGCATGCCCATGGGGGCAGGGGCCAACCAGAGAGGGCTGTCGCGCAAGCACGTGCGGGAAGGGGTGGAATCATCGCTGAGGCGCCTCGGCCACGACTATATCGATCACCTCGTGATTCACCGGCATCCCCACGGTGTTCCGGGGCATGTGGAGGTGCCCATCGAGGAAACCCTCGAGGCCCTGCACGAAGTGGTCAAAGCAGGCAAGGTCCTCTACCTCGGTGCTTCTTCCATGTTTGCGTGGCAGTTTGCCGAGTTGCAACTCACGGCTGAGCGACATGGCTGGACCAGGTTCGTTTCCATGCAGAACCACTACAACCTGATCTATCGGGAGGAAGAGCGGGAGATGAACCGGTATTGCGCGAAAACCGGCGTGGCTCTCACCCCGTGGTCGCCCCTCGCTCGCGGGATTCTCACCGGAACATACAAAGGCGGGTTTGCGGCAGGATCCTCGAAACGGTCCCAGGGTAACGACAAGATACGCACGGAAAGTCTCTATCGCGGACAGATGGACTTTCCGATCGCCGAACGTGTTGGGGAAGTTGCCGAGAAATACGGGAAATCGGCCGCGCAGATTTCGGTTGCCTGGCTCATGAACAAACCCGAGGTCGTCTCACCCATTGTCGGTGTGTCCAGGGTTGAGCAGTTGGAACAGCTCATCGAAGCGTCGGATATTACCCTGGATTCGGAAGACGTCCGTTATCTGGAGGAGCTGTACCAACCACTGGAAAACCTGTTGTCTATCGGCTATTCCTGACGAGAAAAAGGGGTCAGTTCAACCCCTTTTTCGCTACTCGACGACACGCTCGAAGCGGCGCAGCAGCCAGAACACCGCCACTCCCGGAATAATCAGGCCCGGCAGGATCAGCCACCACTCGGCATGACCGTCGGCGGCGCTCCAGAAAAGGCGCATGGGATAATACAGGGGCATGGGTACACTGCCGATCCACTGCCAGGGGGTGGGTACGAAGAACAGCAGCGTTGGCAAGCCGCCCCAGATCTGCACGGGCTTCAACAACATTATTGCCTGTACCTTGTTGCTGATATAAATCGCGTAGAAGAGGGCGATCAAAGGCACGCCGAGTGAAGCGAGGGCCGACGCTGCCAGGATCTCGAACAATGAGACCGATACCAATCCCGCGAAATAGACACCAATCGTCGTCAACACGACGTTGAGCCCCATCCCCACCAGCAGCCGGTAGCCTAAAAAACTCGTGAGCGACAGGGGACTCGCCTTGAGCGCAAGCAGTGTGCCCTCGTCTCGCTCCTCGATGAAAAGAATGCCGATCACGAAGCCGAGCATTACCGGCTGTCCGGCGATGACGACACTGGCGAGGATGAGGCCGTAGTAGGGCTCGAGGTCAACCCACTCGACCACGAGTTCCCCGGCATAGGGAACCAGTTCGCGAAATACGAGACAGGCGCAAGGCAGGACGAACACGATGAAAATCAACAGGAATCCATCGCGCCAGATCAGTCGCAGATCGCCCGGTACGAGTACCCGCATGGCCCTGATTACGTGGGTGTTCACGAGGTGGTGTCTCCACGTACGACATAACGGTCGATAGCGCGCGAGGCCCAGAACAAGGCGGCAGCAACAGCCAGCGCACCGTAAACGAAAGCGTAAGTCAACTGCAGTGAGTCGACGGGCATGAAGGCGGCCTTCGCGAGAAGCAACGGCGGCATCGACGGCCACAGGTAGAACAGCGGGCTGGACGAGAGATTGAGGTACCAGATGTTCGGCAGATCAAACGCGAGCGAGGCGAATATCGCCGGTAGCAGGAAGTGGGTTATCGAGCGGTAGCGCACCCCCACGGCCACCCCGACCGCAATACACATACTCGCGCGCATCACCACGGCTACCACGAGCCAGCCGACGGAAAAACCGAGGCCGTAGGCAACCACGGCAATGATTGCGCTCTCCACCAGCGCGAGCGCGGTCAACGTGATGAGTTTGGAAGCCAGATACTCGGATGACCTCAGTGGTGAGACGAGGACGACCTCGAGGGTGCCTTCTCCCCGTTCGAGCAGTATCAACACGCCAACGAGAAAAACGGTCGTCAAGCTCACGCTCCCGAGGACCACCAACGGCATGAAAAAGTGCAGCTGTTCGGGAGTGAACACCGCGCTCAAGGCAAAGGCCAGGGCAAAAGCCGCAACCGCAATGATCAGGTAAACTTTGTTGCGCGCCTGAAGCAGCGAGTCGAGTCGTATTGTGTTGATTAATCTGTTCACTCGAGATCCCGCCCGGTCACCCGAATGAAGATGCTTTCGAGGGAAGTTTCCTGAGTATGGATTGTCTGCAGGGAAGGCTCGCGTAATGCGGCCAGAAACGCGCCGTTGTCAGCCAGACCTTCGAGCGGAAAGTCGCGCTCCTCCAGAGTGTCGTCGACGCGGTATTCCACCCGCACCCGCTTTTCTCCGTAACGGACCTTCAGTTCCCGCGGAGCGTCGATCAGCGCGATCTGCCCATCGATGAGGAACGCAACGCGATCACAGATCTCGTC
>JAPUJX010000251.1 GCA_027295975.1 Gammaproteobacteria bacterium | reverse complement strand
AAGGGTGAACATCCAGGAGGCGACCGTAATACTTTTGGCACGGCTTACATGACGATGTGCGCGCGGTTGATTACCTTCGGTGTACCGACGGTTGCCGCCATCAACGGACACGCGTTCGGCGCGGGGTTCATGATCGCGTTGTGCCACGACCTCAGGATCATGCGTGAAGATCGGGGTTTCCTGTGTGCCAACGAGGTGGAAATAGGCATAACCATACCGGAGCCGGAACTCGCGTTGTTCCGCCACAAAATACCTGCCGGGGTATTTCACGAAACGGTGGTTCTCGCCAAACGTTGGACCGGACGGGATGCTCTCAGCGCAGGGATCGTGCAGGCAACGTCCACCCTCGACGCCATTCGAACAACAGCGATTCAAACCGCCGAGGCCCATCTCAGGGTTGCCGGAAATCGGGCGGTGATGACCTGGATGAAAGAGCGTCTCTACGGCGAACAATCAGCCATCAGCAACCCCCACGGTGCCGCGCATATGTTACGTAACCCCGAGGATTTTTCACGGCCGCGGCCTTGAGTGCTGCTTACCGGCTGAGTACCGGGAAACTTGTCTGTTCTCTAACGCGACCGAACTCCCGCGACCTTGTCGGCAGTTACGGACCTCGCCCTGTTGCCCCAGCTCGAACGGATGTGGGTGAGCACCGCCGCAATCTGGGTATCGTCGAGGGAATTTGCCCAGGGTGGCATGGCTCCGTTGTAG
The DNA here is from genome assembly GCA_027295975.1 of Gammaproteobacteria bacterium. Lineage (GTDB taxonomy): Bacteria > Pseudomonadota > Gammaproteobacteria > Pseudomonadales > Azotimanducaceae > SMWK01. The sequence goes on along the minus strand of JAPUJX010000251.1, from coordinate 4,831 downwards.
ACAATGCCGTTGACTTCCAATTCGCCGCTGACGCCGTCGAGAATGAGGCTGATCAGCCGTGATTCGTCGCCGGTAACCCACCGCGTCCCGGCCAGAGGCGGAAAAACCCCGCTTACCCCCTGCCCCGACGCCTGATGACAAGATGCACAACGGGCATCGTAAATCTGCTGGCCAAGCGCCTCGGAACCCATGGCGGAGCGGGTGACGTTGCTGAACGTGTCAATAACATCGGAGCCCGTCACCCAACGGTAGCGAGTCACCTTCGCATTGGGGCCGGCATCCCAGAAACCGTCGAATTCGGCTAGATACAGGCTGCCGTCCGGACCCAGTTCCATGGCGATGGGTGCGGTTGTGGTGAGTTGATCAAAATTGCGGATGTTCGTGAACCGGTAAGCGGGAAGTTCTACGTTGAGCGGAGTGTTTCGTACATCGTTTTCGGCATCGTTGCTGAACGTTCCCAGCTCGACATCCGCCCATTTGATCCAGCGGCGCGCCCAATCGAAAATGAAAACCTTACCCTGGAATATCTTCGGGAACGCGCCTTTGCCAGTGTGTTGGTAAATCGGGCCCATGGTCGCGGACCGTCCGCCGGTTGCATAAGTGTACTCCCACAACGGCGGTACATAGTTGGGGATATCTTCCGGGGCCCAGTCGTTGTAGAAAAGTTTCCCAAGACTGCGAGGCCAACCGTAGTTTTCACCTCCGTTGGTAGAGATGTCGTACTCGTCGTAGTCGTATCGCGCATCCGGTCCAACCACGCCGATGTACAGGTCGCCCGTGGTTGGATGAACTTTGAACCGGTAGGGGTTACGCAATCCGTATGCATAGATCTCCCAGCGTACGCCCGGTTTCCCGTAAAAGGGATTGTCGGTGGGCAAACTGCCGTCCTTGTTGATGCGCAGAATTTTACCGCGCAGATCCTGCAGGTTCTGCGCGCTGCGCTCCGAGTCGACCAGTCGCGACCAGTGATAATCCTTGAGCCCGGCCGCTGTTTTATAAACGCTGATCGATTCCTCCGAGAGTTCCCACTCGGGCCGCGTTTCCGACATGCCGGTGTCGCCGGTGGAAACGAACAAAGTGCCGTCCAGTCCCCATTCCAGATCCCCGGCCTGGTGACAACATTGAGGTTCGGTGGGTACCCGTAACAACACCTCGCCCGCGTTGAGGTTGAGCCGTCCATCCTCATAACGATACCGGGCGAGCGTATTGGTGAAGGTTTCCCGCTCGGCGTAATAAAGGTAAACGTAGGGTTCGCCATCGTAGAAATTCGGGTCGACCTCTATGCCATACAGGCCGTGTTCGAGCTTGGTTGGGTCCGTAGTTTCGAGATGGGCGATCTGGGTGGTTTTTTCAGTCTCGGCGTCAAAGCGATGGATTTTTCCGCGCAGTTCCGCAATCCAGACATTTCCTTTCTCGTCCACCGCGATATCGTCGGGCCAGACGTTTTCCGAGATGGTTTCCTTGATCCGCCGGGAGGCAAAGTTGGCGGGGATTCGACCGGCCGTCATGCGCATGCCCTGCAACAGGTGTTGCAGGAACACGGGGTTTGTCCACACCTCCGGAAAGTGACCCAGTTTGGTCATGAACACCCGCCCACCTTTGTGTTCCCGCAACCAGGAGATGGGATAGTCGTTGCGGGACCCATCGGCAGGGCCCTGCTCGATTCCGACGCTGCCGGTGTCCAGCGAAGCCAGCACGTGCGAATTCCAGCGCGGATTGTTGTCGAGCACGTATATTTCATCTCGAATCACGAGTTCATCACCCATGTGGGCAACCGCGGGATTGTCTGGATCTTCGATGAGAATTCGCACCCGTTGCGTCCACGGGTGTGACTCGAACAGTCCCCCGCCCACCATCCGCCGGTATTCACCCCAGCCGTAAAAAGCATCTAGGGAGGAGTGTGACCCGACAATGCCTACGCCGGTGCAGAGGAAATCGACGATCGCGGCGCGATGGTCCGCGGTCACTGGATTTTGTACGTCTCGATTTTCGGTTTGCCGCGCATCGACAACTACTCCTTCGAGGGGTAGGGATTGTTCACCTACTTTGAGATGTCCCGTCAGGCCGTCGTCCGTCAGCGTGACTTCGGCCGTCACCGTTGTGTTGCTCCCGGCATCCCATATCAATCTGAGTTGGTCACCCTCCTCGGCAATCTCGTCAATGACGCTGACCCCCGCCCCAAATTCCGCCATGCCGGAAAGCTCACCCGGTCTGCCGGAGAGTGCAATTCGACCTTTGATGTCCCGCTCAGCGGTTTTCAAGACCGCATCGAAGTTGCGCCAGTCCCCCGGCCGGAACTCGAGTGCTGCCTCATAACCCACCGCGTCTTGCGTCGGTTCGTCGACCCGCAGGGTGGAATTGGCGAAAAACAACAGATCGTATCGTTCGAGATTGGCTCGATTGAAATCGTCGACGTCCTCGGTGAAGTCGAAGGAGAACTCCGTTGTTCCGTTGAGTGCGCCAAGCACCTTTTTTGCCGCGTCGATGGCCGGTGTGTGTCGAAAACCGTGGGTTGCGGTGACGGTCAACACGCGAATCGGCTCCACATCAGGCTCAGTCCGAAACACCGCAGCCAGTTCCTCCATGGAAAGCTGCGCAGCGTGGGACACGGCGTTCATACCGATCGAACTCACGCACAACAGGAGAGAAACACAGGAACGATTCACAACAGACCCGCCTCTCGAGCCGCAACGTTCACTGCATTCAGGCCCCCTTCCATCATCACGGCGCCGACCGTGCCGTCGTGATTCGCATCGACACCGTCTCGACACTTTTCGATGAGTTTGACCAGGTCCCGAGCGTGCCGTCTGGCAGTGACTAGATCACCGGCGTAATTGCTTTTTAATATGTTGAGAGCTTGCGCCTGAACTTCAAACAGCCAACCGGTATCGGCGCTGCTCTGCCAGAAAGCCTTGGGGGCATCCCATTGATAGGTCAGGTCCACGCGAGGCTGGCGTTCCGCTTTGGTGACTCCATCGTCCATGCGCGTCCACCCGATGACGTTGTTGAGTGAACTGATGAGTTGCTCGACGATTGGTCTCAATTCAGGACTGGGGCGGTTGTCCGCCGCCGTCAACTCGCGCCGGACGTATCGGCCCCGCCCGACAATCCCGAGATTTTCAGGGTCGGTAACCCGAGGGGGCGCGTTGCCGTAACGAGCCTCGAAGGCAGGGTCGAAATCGGAGTAGGTGACCTGCCAACGGGATTTCCAGCCATGCACCATCGCGGCACCCGGCTGCTGGATCAGACCGGAGGAGGCTCCCCAGACGTAGCCAAAAACCACATCAGCCTGCCGTTTGACCTGTTCGACGGTTGCTGCGTTTGCCGCCATGGTCGCCGCCGCATGGGCGGCGGTCGCCATGTCATCCATGGCCAGAAGATGGGGGCCGACCGCCCCGTAATCACCGCGTGGAAATTCGGCGGAGTTGCCGTGGGCGGTCCAGAACGTGGCCAGCAGGACAAAAGTCGCAAGTCGAGGCATGAGTCAGCTCATTACATGGACCGCGAGACTAACCAAACCGGTTCATCGCGCCAACCCTTGCCTGGAGCGGGGGATGTATGGTTCGCTGCGGATCTAACGCAACTGGACAGGTCGGCATGGGGAGCATGGCAGGTGACGGCGCGATAGTCGGTACTCCGCCGGTGGCCGTCGTTGGATGCGTTCGCGGGCGGGTTCAGGGCGTCAGCTTCAGATATTCGATGCAGCGGATGGCAACAGGGTTCGGTGTTACCGGCTGGGTGAGAAACCTTCCGGATCGGTCCGTTGCGTTTCACGCCGAAGGGTTACCGGATGCGGTAACTTCATTGATGAACTGGTGCCAAACGGGCCCGACGTTCGCGCGAGTTGATGACGTCGATGTGGATCCAGGTGACGTTTGTCGTTTCGAATCGTTTGAGATCCTTCCCTGACCTCCATTGCACCCGGTGCAAGCTGCCCCCCCCCGCACTTCGTACGAATTGATTCCCGTACGACAAACGGGGACTATATGGCTTCAGGAGGGCACACCATGAATACACGCGATGCGATTCATCTCGGCGGAATCGTTATTTTGGCGCTGGCAATTTCGGCCTGTGGGACGGGAAACGACAGTTCCACTCAACTGACCGGCGCCAGTACCCACCCCGACTTTACCGGAACCTACGACGTTTCCACCTTGACGCCGCTAACACGTCCGAAAGAGTTCGGCGACAATCTCGAACTGACCCTCGACCAGGCCAACACAATCGTCGAAAAAAACCGTCAGCTTGTGGCAGATCGAACCCAGAACCGGGGACCCGTGACCAGTGCCCCGCCCGAAGGCGGCGCGCCACCGATCGGCATCGGTGACGAGTTTCGCGAAAACAGCGGCGCCGGCAACGTCGGAGGCTACAACAACTTCTGGGTCGATCCCGGCTCGGATGTGTTCAAGGTCGACGGTAAATTCCGCACCTCGATCATCATCGACCCGAAAAACGGCCAGATGCCGGCCAGGACCGAGGCGACGATGACGCGCCTGAGGGAGCGGCGCAAACTGCGACGCGCGAACGACGGCACCGCCTGGTGGCTCGACGTGGAAGGGAACGGTCCCTACGACGGCCCGGAAATGTTGGGGATCTCAGAACGTTGCATCCTCGGGTTCACCGGTGCGACACCAACGTTTCCCAGTCTCTACAACACCTACAAGCGCATCGTGCAGACCGAAGACTACGTGATGATCCTGATCGAGATGGTGCACGATGCCCGCATCGTCCGTATGAACTCGGAGCATCCGCCGAGTGACATGACCAAATGGCTGGGCGACTCGATCGGATGGTGGGAGGGTGACACCCTGGTCGTCGACACCACCAACTT
>JAPUJX010000250.1 GCA_027295975.1 Gammaproteobacteria bacterium | reverse complement strand
ATACCCATCGTCAACAACCGTCCGCCGAAGGAATTCGTGCATGAAAACGGCAAGCTCAAAGGAGTCTTGTTCGCCTGTGTCAAACCCCTCGAAGGTGAAGATGGCAGATTGAGATACGTTCCCAGCGGCGAACCGGACGTGTTCTTGAAAGCCGACCATATCCTCATGGCTATCGGTCAGGAGAATCATTGCCCCTGGATAGAGCGGGACATCGGAATCGAATTCGACAAGTGGGATTGTCCGATTCTGGATGAGATTACGCTGCAATCGACGCATCCGAAAATTTTCTTCGGGGGCGATTCGGCTTTTGGCCCTGAAAACATCATCTGGGCGTCCGCCCATGCCCATCAGGCGGCGATTTCGATTCACCTGTACTGTTCCGGTGGTGATATCAAGAACGATCGTCCAGCGGAAGGTCTCAATCTCATCAGCCAGAAGATGGGCATGCATGAATGGAGCTTCGACAGCGAACACGATCCCAGCTTGCGGTTTCCCGTTCCCCACGCCGACAGGAATCAATCCCTGAGCAACATCAAGATCGAGGTTGAACTCGGTTTTGATGTGGCGCTTGGAATGAAAGAAGCGCAGCGTTGTCTGAATTGCGACATACAGACGGTTTTCGTCGATGACCTGTGTATCGAATGTGACGCCTGCGTCGATATCTGCCCGATGGACTGTATTACCTTTACGGAGAATCACGAAGAAAACGTTCTGCGCAACAAGCTTATGGCGCCGGCCACCAATCTGGAGCAGGATCTGTATGTTTCGGGTGAACTCAAAACGGGCAGGGTCATGGTGAAAGACGAAGACGTATGTGTTCACTGTGGGCTCTGTGCGGAGCGTTGCCCGACCAACGCGTGGGACATGCAGAAGTCCGTCATCCACATCCCGCAGTTAGGTGCTTAGGCCAACATGACGACGACCTTCAACGATTTTGTTATCCGCTTCGGCAACGTCAATGGTTCCGGTTCCGCCAGTGCCAACGGCATGTTCCCAAAAGCCCTGTTCCGCATGGGTATCCCTGTTGCGGTGCGGAATATTTTTCCGTCCAACATTCAGGGGCTGCCGACCTGGTTCGAAGTCCGGGTGAGTGAACGCGGTTATCTCGGACGGCGCGAAGGCGTGGATATCATGGTTGCCATGAACCCCGAAACCTACCGGGAGGACGTGGAGAGTCTCAAGCCGGGTGGTTATCTGCTCCACGATACCTCGAAGCCGCTCCCCGATGTGCTCAAGCGCCGCGACATACACGAGATCGGCATTCCGATTGCAACGATGTTGTTGACCGAATTCAGCGATCCCAAACAACGGAGTTTGTTCAAGAATATTGTCTACATCGGTGCGCTTTCCGAGCTGCTGAATATAGAATTCGACGTGATCACCAATATGGTGGCGACTCAATTCAGAGGCAAAGACGCCCTGATCCAGCCGAACATCCATGCCCTGGAGATTGGTCGGCAGTACGCCCGGGACTACCTGCCATGCCCCCTGCCAATTCAGGTCAGGAGATCCACCGCCGTCGGCGAGAGAATATTGATCGACGGTAATACCGCGGGCGCGCTCGGTGTTTTGTACGGTGGGGCGACGGTGTGTGCCTGGTATCCGATCACCCCTTCCACCTCGGTGGCCGAGGCGTTCGAAAAGTACGCCCTCCAGTTGCGCGTCGACCCGGACAGCGGGGAGCGCAAATTTGCCTTCATACAGGCCGAAGACGAACTCTCCGCCATCGGCATAGTAATTGGAGCGGCGTGGAACGGAGCACGGGCGTTCACCGCGACGAGTGGCCCCGGGATCTCGTTGATGACCGAGTTCCTTGGCCTTGCTTATTTTGCCGAGATCCCGGCGGTTATCTTCGACGTTCAGCGCTCGGGACCTTCTACCGGCATGCCGACGCGCACCCAGCAGGGCGATTTGCTTGCTGCGGCTTACGCCTCACACGGTGACACCAAACACGTGTTGCTTTTCCCGTCGACGCCGGTTGAGTGTTTTGATTTTGGCGCGCTGTCCCTTGACCTCGCCGACCGCCTGCAAACGCCAGTGATCATCATGAGCGATCTCGATCTCGGCATGAACGACTGCCTGTCGGAACCTCTCGTCTGGGACGACGGGCGAAAATACGACCGGGGCAAGGTGTTGGATGCGGATGCACTGGAAAATGTAGAGCAGTTCGGACGTTATCTCGATGTGGATGGCGACGGCATCGGTTACCGGACTTATCCGGGCACTCATCCGGAGAAGGGCGCGTTTTTTACCCGCGGCACCTCCCGGGATGAGTTCGCCAGATACACCGAGTCGCCGGAAGCGTACGAGCAGAACATGCAGCGACTGCTCAAGAAATGGGAAACGGCCGCCACCCTCGTCCCCGAAGCTGAAATCAGTGGCAACACTCAGCGCGCGGGTATAGTTTTTTACGGCACCAGTGCGTTGCCGATGGCTGAAGCCCTCGACCTCCTGGCCGAGGAAGGCATCTCTCTCGATACCATGCGTGTGCGGGGTTTTCCGTTCGGGAAAGAGGTTTACGAGTTCATCAATGGGCACGAATTCGTGTTCGTGGTTGACCAGAACCGGGATTCCCAGATGAAAACGATGCTCGTGACCGAAGGTGCTCTGGATCCGGCGCGGCTGATATCCGTGGTCTATTATGCGGGTCTGTCGATTTCCGCCGATACCATACAGTCCCAGGTATCCAGCTACTTCACGACGAGAAAAATGCCGCGCTTGAAGGAGGTGAAGTCATGACCTTCGTCGCCAAACCCAGGGTTCATCACCCCCAGCTTCCCGTCAACGAGATCGGCTTGACCCGGCGGGACTACGAGGGCCTTGTCTCCACCTTGTGCGCTGGTTGTGGACACGATTCCGTCAGCGCGGCCCTCGTGCAGGCGTGCGCGGAGTTGTCGATCCCGCCCCATCAGTTTGCCAAAGTTTCCGGAATCGGCTGCTCGTCGAAAACGCCGAGCTATTTTCTCGACAAATCCCACGGTTTCAACTCGGTGCACGGGCGTATGCCGTCCGTGGCGACG
>JAPUJX010000025.1 GCA_027295975.1 Gammaproteobacteria bacterium | reverse complement strand
GACCACCATCAAACGGATTTCGAACGACCGTTGAATAGCCGCGGGAACCGAGATGGGCTCACGATGCAACAGTGGCTTGGCGAGCAGGACGCCCCCGCGGATTGGATCTGGACCAGTGATGCCAAACGCGCCCTGGCGACCGTGGGTTTTGTCCAGAAGGCTTTTGCGCCCTCAAAGCCGCGGGTCGTCTCCGATCACCGGCTTTATCACGCCGATCCCGACACTCTTTTGAGCGTTCTCAGGGAATCCCCCGAAGACTCGCGCAGCGTTGCGCTGGTGGCGCACAACCCGGGGCTCACCTATCTGGCAAACCTGCTGGGTGCGGGAGACGTGACCGAAAACCTGCCGACATTCGGGGTTGCCCGTTTCTCCTACCGTGGCCGATGGACCGACCTCGAGTTCGGGCAGGCGAGCCTCGATTACCTGGTATCGCCAAAGAGGCTTGATCGGTAGGCGTTAGCTAGGGGACGGATTGCGCCGGGTCAGGAGGCAGAGAAAGAAGCCATCCCACAACCGGTCCGGAAGTATGCGAAGAGCCCGTTTCAATCGCGGGTCGAGGGCACGCCCCTGCCAGACGGTCAAGCCGGCGAGGGTCTCATCTCTGGCAATGGCAACAGGCAATACATCCGCCGAGGGCTCCCGTCGCAACAGATGATCCACCACACACTCATTCTCTTCCGGTGCATAGGCACAGGTGCAGTAAACCAAGATGCCACCCGGTTGCAACGCGGAAAAGGCAGAACGAATGAGCGAGCGCTGTTTGCGCGACGTTTCCCTGATCTTGCGCGCTTTCCAGTGCTGGTAGGTCTGTTCTCGATCCCAATCGATACGAGCTTCCGACGAGCAGGGCGCATCGAGCATTACTCGCGTGAAGCGTTGACCTACCTTACGTCCAACACCCCGACCGTCGGCGCAATAAAATTCGGTGTTGGTTACCCCGCAGCGTTTCAGGTTGGCGCGCATTCTATGGAACCGACCTTTGACAGGCTCGACAGCGGCGATCCGTCCGCTGTTGTTCATGGCAGCCGCGATCAGTAGTGTTTTGCCTCCGGGCGCGGCAGCTAAATCGAGTACTTCTTCGCCTATCTCTGGCGCGAGACTTGTCACTGCCACCACGCTCGATGGGTTGATCGGATAAACGACACCATCCGCGGCCGCTCGGGATTCGGTAATTTCCGACCGTTGCGATGCGGGCAGCACATAACAATTTGCCGCGCCGACAACGGGAGTTCCGGAGAAGCCAATCTCTCCGTCAACCAGGGGATTTACCCAATACGCCTGATCTTTCGGTCCGCGCATCGTCTGATGGATGGTTTCCGCACATTGGTCGCCAACAATTTCCTTCAGCCTGGCGACAAACAGACCTTCGACGTTGGGATTGGGTATCATGCTGCCTGAAGGAGCCTCTGACTAATTCTCGATTGCCGTGCTGGACTCGCAACTCGCGAGCCGGTATATCTAGCGACCCAAATCTCGCTAACCGCTGGAGCCCCCGAATGTTGGAATTTTTTTCATTCCTCGCACTGCTCGCCATAGCCTATCTCATCTGGCGCATCACCGACCAGTTACCTGATCTGATCTTTCGCATGAGCGAAATCCAACGGGACGCCGCCGAGATCCGACGGCGCATTGCAGATGAATCAACCTCTCAGCCATCAACCTCGCCAGCAACCAGTACAGTCACATCCACTGTTTCGGAAGATAGTGACGGCTAACCGAGGACTCCTCTTCGCCAAGGCTCTGGATTGGCGCATCCGACTGGGCCTGACTCTAACCGTCGGGTGGTTGTTGCTGGGTGTCTCCTACATTTCGGCCACCATTGGCTGGAGAAACTTTGGCAGCCTCCCCGCGGCCGAACTCGGCAGCTTTCTCGAAGGCGCGTTTGCGCCACTTGCGTTTCTCTGGCTGGTTGTCGGTTACTTTCTGCAACAGAAAGAACTCGAACAGAATACCAACGCACTACTTGCCCAGGCCCAGGAAATACAACGCTCCGCCGAGCAGGCGGTAATTCAATCCGAAAAGATGGCGCAGAGCGAAATTCATGCACGCCAGACTACGTTTCTGCAGATCGTCAATACGGTATATGCCCAACTGGGTTCCATCACCGGCCTGCTGTTCATCTCGAGCCAGGGAGCAACCGGCGAAGGCCGCGTCTCACCCCAGGAGATGAGTCAGCTGTTCTCCATGCTCTCGGCGCAAGATACCGAAACCTTCTCCCGGCGCTTAGTCGAAACGCACCTGCAGATTGCGGACCCTGATGAGAAATATGCGTTGTTTTACGGCACCGAAGTGCGTGCACGACACTCGAACAACTTCCTCTTTTCATTCGAACGCCTCATGCGACGCGCCCAGGAGGTGGATCCCGATGACATGATTCGTGATTCCATTCTGGCCAGCGCTCATGGTTTCGTGTACCGCATTGCCAAACCGCATCAGACGAATGCCCCAAGAGAACTGGCCGATCACAAGATCACGGGCAGATTCATAGATTTCTGAAATCCGACTGGATGACCAAAGGAGACAACAACATGTACTCGCGCACCTTCAATATTCCCGCTTCCCCCGCAACGATTTTTCGGTTGACGGTCTGTTCGTTCCTGTTGAGTTCAAGCATCGCCCTCGGGGCCGACGCGGACCGTTTTGCCGGAGTTGAGGTCAAGGCGCAACCGCTTGGCGGCAACGTGTATATGCTCGTCGGTTCGGGGGGCAACATAGGTGTCTCCGTCGGCGAAGATGGCACCCTGATCATCGACGACCAGTTCGCCCCCCTGGCCGAACGCATTCAGAAAGCCATAGACAAACTCGGCGGGGATAAACCCAAGCTGGTGCTCAACACCCACTTCCACGGCGACCACACGGGCAGCAACGCCTTTTTTGGAGAGGCCGGAACCATCATCGCCCACGAAAACGTCCGAATTCGATTGGCCGGGGACAGCAACGTCGGGAGGGCGGCACTTCCCGTCGTGACCTACGCAGACCGCATTCGAATTCACTTCAACGATGACGAACTCGACGTCATCCATATGCCGGCGGGGCACACCGACGGCGATGCGGTCGTCTGGTTCAAAAACGCGAACGTCATTCATATGGGTGATCATTTTTTCAACGGTAGTTTCCCGTATATCGACATCCCCAGCGGCGGCTCGGTTGCAGGGGTAATCGCAAATCTCGATAGAATCCTCGAGATGATCCCGGAAGATATCCACATCATTCCCGGTCACGGACCCCTCGCGAAGGTGGCCAACCTCTCGGAAAGCCTTGACATGTTGCGAGCGACCCACAAACAGGTCAACGAGGCGCTGGACGCTGGTAAAAACGTCGAAGAAATCATCGCAGCGGGGTTAGGCAGTCGCTGGGAGGGGTGGGGCGCGGGTTTCATCAACGAGGAGCGGTGGATTCGAATTCTCCATTCAGACCGCAAGGCACCTTGAGCCCACCAGATTGAACACCGTCTGAACGCCGTGGATCCTCTTGCCCGATTCCTGGCCGACCGTGCTCAGGCACGAACGGCGGAGGATCCATGCGCAAATCTGTGTGTTGCCGCAACGGTGGACGCTGACGGAGAACCGCAGGCCAGAACCCTGGTATTGCGAGAGCTGGACACCACCTCGGGTACCCGGCTCGCAATTTTCTGCAACGAGACGAGCCCTAAATGGCGGGAAATGTCCAACAGTTCGCGCATCGCGCTCAGCGTTTTCCTGCCGAGCAGTAACCTCCAGTATCGGCTGCAATGCACAACGGTGCCTATACCGGTCGAGACGGTCCACGAGAGCTGGCAGCTGCGTCCTGACGCGCCTAAGCGACTGGATTGGTTTTATACCCTGACCATGCCGCAAAGCGCACCAATCGAAAGTCGCGATCTACTGCTGATGAAGTGTGCAGGGCTCGAACTGCCGGACCCTCTGATCGCTCCGGAAACGGCGCGGGGTTTATACGTGATTCCGGAAGTCATCGAAAAGTTGGACCTCAATCAACCGGACGGCATACATGACAGACGGCTTTACCAGCGACGTGGAGAGGGCTGGATCGAAAAATTTCTCGTTCCCTGATTCCGCGAATTCTCCCGAAGGACTACACTCAAGGCCTGCCCCCGAGTTCGGCCGTGACGATCCCAACCAGGCTGGCGAAACAGGTGGATTTGGCTATGTCCACGAACCCCTGGATGAATGCCGCCTCCTGCTGATCGGCACGGATGGCGGCGTACAGTGTCGGCCAGACGCCCTCCTCGCCGAGGGATTTGACGATGATATAACCCCGTTCCAGATACTCGTGTAATGCCCAGTTGGGCAGGCATGCAACCCCACGGCCACTTGCGACGAGTTGAATCATCATGGTGGTCAACTCGGCATGGCGCACCCGAATGGGCTCCACCCCCGCAGGATCCAGGAAGCTCGAAAAAATATCCAGACGGCCCTTGTCCACCGGATAACAGATGAGCACCTCCGTGCTCAGGTCTTCGGGTTCTATCCAGGGCTTTTCGACCCAGTCGTGATCCAGGGCCACGGCAAGCTGAGCCTCGTAGCTGAACATCGGCAGGTAGGCGAGGCCCAGGTCATCAAGCGGGTCGGCCGTGATGACGAGATCGAGATCACCGCGCGCCAACGCCGGTAACGGGGCGAAATGAAAACCGCTGGCGACATCCAACTCCACATCCGGCCAGTTCTCCCGATAGGCATTGATAGCGGGAAGCAACCACTCGAAACAACTGTGGCATTCGATAGCCATGAAAATTCGCCCCGAAGTACCTCCCGCGAGGCGCTCCAGATCCCGCTCAGTACCGTGAACCAGCGGCAGCGCCTCATCCGCCAGTTTCAACAACCGTTTACCCGCGGTAGTGAAACGCACCGGACGTGTTTTACGGATAAACAGACTGCAGCCGATCCGCGTTTCCAGGTCTTTGATCTGATGAGAGAGAGCGGACTGGGTTAGAAACACGCGATCCGCCGCCTCAACCAGGCTACCGGTATCGCGCAGGGCGACCAGTGTGCGCAGGTGGCGTAGCTCAATATGTGACATGAGTCTCACTCAACGAGAGAGATGGTCAACATGCACTATATTCATGCGGCCACAAGATGTCACCGTTGCAGATCCGTTCCAGAACCGAATTTACGTATTGAGCAGTAGGGCACGAAGCCAACTAACTCATCTATTAAACTACCTGGGTCGGGCCAGCTGGGATCATGATGTTCAACCCAAGTCGTACTGTCATCGATGCGTTTGTCGTCCATACACTAGGGCGATATCGCGAAGTTTTTCCCAAGTGCGACCAGGGCCATGAAGAGATTCTAGAGCAGGCGGTAGTCGCCTCGTTGGAGACTCTGCTCAATTGCGACTGCCCGTACCACGATATGGAACACACCATCCTGGTTACGGACGTCGGCGAGAGCATTCTCCAGGGCCGGCAAATATCACAAGGTGATGTCAGCCCCAGTCAGTGGCTCCATACGGTGCTCGCGTGTTTGTTCCACGACATCGGCTATCTGCGCGGACTGCTGAAGCAGGATCGCGAAAACGCGTACATCGCAGATGAAGCGGACAACCGCGTTTCTCCTCCGCCAGGGGCTACGGACGCCTGCCTGATGCCGTACCACGTCACGCGCAGCTGTATCTTCGTTCACGAACGTTACGCGCTGGAACCGCTGGTGGACGTCCCCACCGTCACCAGCTACATCGAGATGACTCGTTTCCCGGTTCCCGAAGACAAACATTACCAGCAGACGGACAGCTTCGCCGCCCTGGTGCGTGCAGCCGATCTGATCGGGCAGATGGGTGACCCCCTGTACATTCAGAAGCTCTCACGGCTTTATCGTGAGTTACTCGAAACCGGCGAGGCAGAACGCCTGGGTTATCGGAACGCTGGCGAGCTTCGTGCCGATTATCCCGAGTTTTTCAATGATCACGTATATCCCTACATCACCGAAGGTTTGCGTTTCCTGCGAAAAACCCAGGACGGACAACAGTGGATCGCAAACCTGTTCCATCACCTGCACAACGAGCAGGAAAACGAACCCGGCTGGGGACCAGAACGCGGTCCCCATGTCCAGACGACCAACCAGACGAACAAACCCCACCCGCGACCCCACATCGCCATCAGCAACCGGTAGTCGACGCGAGCGGCGATCGGGAGTTCGTTGAAAAACGATCAACCTTTTTCCCCCGGTGTGCCGCCCAAGGACTCTGCGGCCTTGAGAATCGTGCCCCGCGGGAGAACGCAGAATCATGCGAATTAACCAGACAAGACACTATAATCCCCGCTTGTTGTCCGGGGATGAGATGTCTGAACTCGCGCTCTGCCGAGCCGAT
>JAPUJX010000249.1 GCA_027295975.1 Gammaproteobacteria bacterium | reverse complement strand
GAAGTGGGAAACTAGTGGATCAGAATAAGCTATTCGGCGGTTGAGCAACCCGCCGGGTCGGGAACCAGGTCTAAAACCGCGATTAATTGTGGTTTGACCGGTCCACTCCTCAGAAAGTCGTGTTTCGCGGTATCAACAGTGCCACTTTGGATGCGAAAGGCCGTATGGCCCTGCCCGCCCGCGTTCGAGAGTCCGTACAGGTCCACGCTGAAGGCAAACTCGTCGTCACCATCGATATGCGGGAAAAGTGCCTGTTGATGTATCCCCTCTTCGAATGGGAAGTGATTCAGCGCAAACTCGAAGAGCTGGCGAATATCGGAGAGCGGGCGCGGTTGCTTCAGCGGTTGCTCATCGGGCATGCCACCGATCTCGAGTTGGACGGCAGTGGCCGAATTCTGCTTCCCTCGATGTTACGGGACTTTGCCGAGTTGAAAAAGAAGCTGGTGTTGGTTGGGCAAGGCAACAAAATCGAGATCTGGGGCCATGCCGCCTGGCACGGGCGGATGGAGCAGTGGCTGGCTGATGAGTCGGGGTTGGTTGCCAGCTTCGATGAATTTACCGGCCTGTCGGTTTGACAAACCCTCATCAGGCAGTTTTATGTCGGGAGATTGTTGAGTTGGTCATGAACCCTGCCCTGAACGAACGTGCTCCGTTTCGCAAGGAAACGGATCACCCGCAGGCGGTATTCGTGGACGCGACGTTTGGCCGCGGAGGGCATTCACGCGCTTTACTCGATGAACTTTCTGCAGATGCCAGGCTCATCGCCATCGATAGAGATCTCGAGGCAGTGGCGGTCGCACGGGAGTTGGCGTCCGCAGACCCACGGGTCACCGCTTGTCATGGGCGGTTCTCCGAGATTTCCGGAATCCTCGACGAGCTCGATCTGGTGTCCGTACATGGGGTGATCCTGGATCTCGGCGTTTCCTCGCCGCAGCTCGGCGAGGCACGCCGCGGTTTCAGCTTTCGTACCGACGGACCTCTGGATATGCGCATGGATCAGTCGGCCGGGCTCACCGCAGCGAAGTGGGTGAACGAGGCGGAGGAGTCCGAGATCCGAGGGGTACTCAAGCGTCTTGGAGAGGAACGTCATGCACGAAGAATTGCCCGGGCTATCGTTCTTGCCAGGCCGCTGACCACTACCAGGGAGCTTGCGGAGGTCGTCAGTCGCGCGCAGCCTCGAGGTACGCCGGGCAAACATGACGCAACGCGGACCTTTCAAGCCATCCGTATGCGAATCAACGATGAACTCGAGGAGTTGGAGCAGGGGCTGTCGGCTGCTTTTTCCTGCCTGACGATTGCCGGTCGTCTGGCGGTGATCAGCTTCCACTCCCTCGAAGACCGTAAGGTGAAACGTTTCATTCGCTCCCTCTCTCAGGCACCACCGTTGCCGCGCCGCCTGCCCGTGCGAGACAGCGAATTACCGGTACCGGGACGAAGGGTCGCCGGACCCATTCGGGCTACGGCTTCAGAGACGCGAGACAACCCTCGCGCCAGAAGCGCGATGTTGCGCGTGGTGGAACGCGTTACATGAACAAGATGCGGTTTTCCATCTGGATCCTGCTGTTGCTTGCGGTCGTGGCCTCCGGGGTGGAGGTGGCGTACAGGAGTCAGGAAGTCAGACGCCTGCATGTGATGAGTGAAGAGGCACAACGGGAACAAGACGAGCATCTCGCCGAGTACAGCAGGCTGTTGATCGAACGAGGTACTCTGGCTGCCTATCAGAATGTCGAACGAATAGCTCGGGATGAACTCGCCATGAGTTTTCCCGAGGACGTGGAGCGAATAGAACCTTGAAGCCCTGGCGCCACTATACGGTTGTTGGTTTTTTTGTGTTCGGTTGTGCGGGCCTCGTGGCGCGCCTGGTGTATTTGAGTATCACGGATCGAGAGTTTCTCCAGAGCCAGGGTGATGCCAGGTCAATTCGCTACGAGACGCTGCGCGCCTATCGGGGTGTCGTTTACGACCGACAGGGACAGCCCCTGGCGGTTAGTACTCCGGTCGTCGCGGTGTGGACCAATCCAAGCTCGAGTGAATTCGACGAAGTGACGTTGACGAAGCTGGCAAAGTTGCTGGAACTGGATATGGCGGTACTCGAGCGCAGGCTCGAAGTTTATGCGAAACGCAAGTTCATGTATCTGAAACGGCGCCTGCCCTGGGAAAAAGCAGAGCAACTTCGCGCTCTGAAGCTCGCGGGGGTGTTTTTCCAGCCCGAATACCGGCGCTATTATCCGGCGAGCGAAATGGCCGCCCACGTGGTAGGCGTCACCGATGTGGATGACGCGGGCCTCGAGGGAATTGAACTTTCCTTCGATGAATTACTCAAGGGTCGACACGGACGGAAGATGGTTTTGAAGGACCAGCGCGGTAACACCGTCAAAGATCTCGAATACCTCTCTACACCACAATTCGGAACCGATCTGTCCCTGTCGCTGGATTTGCGCCTGCAGTATTTTGCTCATCGTGAACTCAAAGCAGCGGTGGCCGGGCACCGGGCGGTTTCGGCGTCTCTGGTGATGCTGGATGTACGTACGGGGGAGGTTCTCGCGCTGGTCAATCAACCCTCCTACAACCCCAACGAGTTGTCCGGCAGTCGCTTCGACCGCATGCGCAACCGGGCGGTTACGGATACCTATGAACCCGGCTCGACCGTCAAGCCGTTTACGGTGCTCGCCGCCCTGGAATCTGGCCGGTATCGTCAGACGTCGCTGATCGATACCAGCCCGGGCTATTTCAAAGTTGGCAACAAACTCATCGAGGACCCGATCAATCGGGGTGTGATCAGCCTGAGTGAGGTGTTGCAGAAATCCAGCCAGGTGGGCATAGCCAGGGTGGCGCTGCGGTTGGAGGCGCGGGCCGTGTACGAAGTACTGGTCCGTGCCGGTGTGGGCGCATACGTGGGTACCGGGTTACCGGGTGAATCCATGGGGAAGTTGTCCGACCTCGGTCTCGACAATCCGGTAATGCGGGCAACGTTGGCGTACGGTTACGGATTGGCGGTCTCGCCGCTGCAGTTGGCTCAAGCTTACCTCAGCCTGGCGACCTTGGGCATCAGGATGCCGGTATCGATTTTGAAACAAAGTGTTGCCCCCGAGGGCAGGCGGGTTTTCGATGCGAAACAGGTACGTCAGGTTCTGGACATGATGGTGGGGGTCACCGAGGATGGCGGCACGGCCCCGAAAGCCCGTGTCACCGGTTATCGGGTCGCGGGGAAAACCGGCACCTCCCGTAAAGTCGGGGCGCTCGGCTACGACGACAAACGGCATGTGGCGTTGTTCGCCGGTATCATACCCGCGTCCGATCCTCGCATCGTAATTGTTGTAGTGGTTAACGAACCCCGTGGCGAAATTGCCGGTGGGGGTACTGTCGCCGCGCCGATCTTCGCCCGGGTTGCGGCGCGAACCATGCGGTTGCTGGGCATCAAGCCGGACTCGGTGGTTTCTTTGCCGGAGTCTGTATGAGCATGAACCTGCGCACCCTGCTCGACGATGCGACATTGCCGGATGTGCAAATCGAGGGGTTGACGGAGGATTCCCGTCAGGTGAAAGCGGGTGACGGTTTTATCGCGATACGAGGTGCTGTGGTAGACGGGCACGACTTCGCCATGGACGCGGAGCGTCGTGGGGCGATGGCGGTGCTCGCCCAACGCGCGGATCTGAAGGTGAACATCCCGGTGGTGGCGGTAGCACAGTTACCGGCGCGGCGCGGCGCGCTCGCGGCAAAACTTTATGGGGATCCAAGCAGGAATTTGCGGTGTGTTGGAGTCACCGGAACCAACGGTAAGACGTCGATCGCGCATTTTATCGCTGACCTTGCGGGAAGGCTCGGCGAACCCGCCGGCTACATGGGCACCATCGGCTGGGGCGACATCGGTTCTCTCGAGCAAACTAAGCTCACCACCGAAGATGCGGTGACCATCCAGAAACGCCTGGCGCGCTTCGCGAAAGAAGGCAAACACTGGGTTGCCATGGAGGCCAGTTCTCATGCGCTGCACCAGGGTCGGGTGGACGATGTTGCTTTCCATACTGCTGTGTTCAGCAACTTGTCTCGCGATCACCTCGATTATCACCCAACGTTCGATGACTATGCGCAAGCCAAATCCCGTCTGTTCGAGTGCGTGTCGTTGCAGCTTGCGGTGGTAAACGTCGACGATCCGTTTGGCAGAACCCTCGAGCAGCGTCTGCTCCAGCGAAGCGGGAGACGTCTGCTCCAGCGAAGCGGGAGGCGTCTGCTCCAGCGAAGCGGGAGACGTCCGGTGAAACGTTTGGCGGTGCTCAGTTACGGTAGCGGGGATGCGGATATCCGTTGGCGGGATCTACGCTTCAGCAACACGGGGGTCTGCGGTAAATGGTCAACCCCCTGGGGGTCTGCCGAGTTCAGCCTGCCCCTGGTTGGAGAGTTTTTTGTAGCCAACGTGGCCGCGGCACTTGGGGTTTTGTGTTCTGCCGGACACGACCTGACCACCGTTGTCTCCGCCGCGGAGAAGATAGTCCCGGTGCCCGGGCGCATGGAGTTTTTTCAGGTTTCCGGGGGGCCGGCGGTGGTGGTGGATTTTGCCCACACACCGGACGCGCTGGAGAAGGTGCTGGCGACACTGAGACGCCACACCGAGGGTGAACTCGTGTGCGTATTCGGCTGCGGTGGCGACAGAGATCCTGGTAAGCGGCCGCTGATGGCCCGGACTGCCGAGCGTTGCGCGGATGTGCTCTGGTTGACGAGCGACAATCCGCGAAGTGAAGATCCCGAGCATATCATCTCAGACATGCGCAAGGGCCTTATGGACCCCGGCAACACCTTCGAGCTCCCCGATCGTACTGAAGCGATTACCCGTGCCGTGGAAAGTGCCTGCGCGGAAGATCTGATTCTGGTCGCCGGCAAGGGTCATGAGCAATACCAGGAAATCCAGGGACAGCGGATCCCGTACAGCGACCGCGAGCTGGTTGCTCGCTTAACCGGTGGAATGAACTGATGCTCTTATGGTTGACCGACTACCTGTCGGGTTTTATCAGTGGTTTTTCGGTCTTTCAGTACCTGACGTTTCGTACCATGGTCAGTGTTGTCACGGCGTTGTCCATGTCGCTGCTGATCGGTCCGGTTGTGATTGCCAGATTGAGACACCATCAGATTGGTCAGGTCGTGCGCGACAGCGGTCCCGAAAGCCATCTGAGCAAGGCGGGAACGCCCACCATGGGTGGCGCGTTGATTCTCATTGTGATCGTCGTCACGACACTTTTATGGGGTGAGCTCGGCAATCGTTATGTCTGGACGGTTTTGCTCGTCACGATCTCGTTCGGCGCCATCGGCTGGTGGGACGATTATCTGAAAATAACCAGGCGCAACAGCCAGGGTTTGCTTTCCCGCTGGAAATTCTTCTGGCAATCGATCATGGGTCTGGCCGCCGCCGGTTTTCTGTACGCGACCGCTGAATTGCCTGCCGAGACCGATCTGATCGTGCCGTTCTTCAAGGAAGTTGCGATACCCCTCGGGGTAGGTTACATCGCGGTCGCCTACTTCGTGATCGTATGGACCAGCAACGCGGTGAACTTCACGGACGGGTTGGACGGACTCGCCATACTACCGACCGTAATGGTGGGGGCAGCGTTGGGTTTGATCGCATATCTGGCCGGGAACGTTGAATTCGCCGGATATCTGCAGATTCCCTACATTCCGGATGCCGGTGAGCTTGCGGTGTTCTGCGGTGCGCTGATTGGCGCCGGCCTTGGCTTTCTGTGGTTCAACACATATCCGGCTCAGGTGTTCATGGGTGATGTGGGCGCGCTGGCGCTGGGAGCCGCACTTGGGGTGGTTGCCATCATCGTTCGTCACGAGATTGTGCTGTTCATCATGGGCGGATTGTTCGTCGTCGAGACACTGTCGGTTATTTTGCAGGGGGCTTCGTACAGGCTCACGGGGCGCCGCATCTTTCGCATGGCGCCGATACATCACCACTTCGAACTGAAAGGCTGGCCGGAACCACGAATCATCGTACGACTCTGGATCGTGACGCTGGTGCTGGTTCTGGTGGGTCTGTCGACGTTGAAGCTCCGGTAGATGGCGCGCACGGCAATCATAGGCATGGGGGTAACGGGTTATTCGTGTTTGCGATATCTGGCGCGGGTTGATGAGCTCGTGGTGGT
>JAPUJX010000248.1 GCA_027295975.1 Gammaproteobacteria bacterium | reverse complement strand
TTATCAATACACATTCGAGCCTATCCGCATTCTAAAAGGCGTCTATTCACGACCTCGGCTGCTCATGACAAACGCCGACTTACGATCCTACTCCACCAGCTTCGACCCTAAAGATATCCAGAGTGGCCAGCAACGACTGCTCCTGCTGGGCCGTTCCAGTGTTGGTTATATCGGCATTCACAGCGGCGCGACCGCCGATCTGGCGTTTCCGCGACTCGAGGGGAAAACCGACCCACTCCTGGGTGCGGCCGAGGCGCTTCTGGCGCAGCAGGAACTGCTCGACCGGTTTGAAATAGTATCCCGCCTCGCACGCCACCTGCGCGACGCCGAGGGCCGTGGCGCGATGGTGCTGCTCGCAGCTCTGGACCGACGCCCTTACATCGCCGCCCAGCAGGACCTGGCGATTAAGGCCATCAACCAGCAACTGACAGCCGATGAGGTGCTCGTCCGCGAAGCCGCAGCCCATGTCATGGGTAATCTCCTGAGGGCCGACTACCTGAACAACCACGTCAACCGCGAGGCCGCCGTTGCGGGTCTCGTCGCATCCCTGAATCACCCGGATACCTCACTCGCAGCACGCGTGGCTGCTCTCCAGGGACTCGGCTCAGCCGTAGACGCGGTGCGTTCAAACCCAGCTGCCGTACGCCTCGTCGGGCTCGACACACCTTATGAGACGCTGGCGGAACTGTCGGCTCGCCTCGACATCCTCGGTGCGCTTCACGAAAATTCAGGTATCGATCCCTCCGCTGCTGTTTCCGGCCTGCTCACCAACCTGCCTCTGGACGCACCGGCGCATGTACAGTTGGCCGCGACAAAATCCTGGGCGCGCCTGGCGACTGCAAACGGGGCCGATCGACTGCTCGACCGCCTGCGCCGCAAGAAGGCGCTGGGCTTGGAGGGCGCGGCCGAAGTCGAAGCCTTCGGGCTGATCCTGCCGAAGACTTCCACTCCCTGGCAGCTCCAGAGCACGCTGCTGGAGATCGGACTCACAACCTCCGAACAGGAGGCTTTCGTCCAGGCTTGCGAACATACCCCCTCACCCCAACTCGTTTCCGCTTTGAGCGACATGCTCGATCCCCGTCACCGGCGCCTGAGCCGACTCGCAGCCAACTTGCTCATGGAGATAGATACCAAAGCGGCCGCCCGGGCCTTGCGCGCCCATATGCCCGAAGAGGCCGATCTCGCCTACAAGCTTCACCTCGCGGCTTTCCTCGGAACTCACGGTTTTGATGACGGTTATCCGTTTGCTCTTGAACATATGTCCGATCCGCGTTACCTCGAGGCCGCAGTCGAAGCCCTCGCGACCATCAACAGCTCTGGCACCTCGGATGAGTTACTCGAGATTTATGGAACAAGCAACGATTTGGGCTGGAAGCGCGCCGCGGTCCGGACCCTGGGCCTCCTTGGCCACAAGGCCTTCCAAGACGAACTGCTGAACCTGACGCGCGATCTGGACCACCCCCTTGCCCCGTCCGCGCTACAGGCCCGGGCCGACATGGGTGATGTCGCGGTGATCGGCCTCCTGCCCACGGCCTTGTCGTCCCACAACCAGGGTATCGCCGTTGCTGGCGCCAGGGCCGCAGCCAGAGTGTTGTCGCAGCAGCGCGGTGGAGGAAATCCTGCCGCGACCGACGTCCGCAAGGCTCTTGGGACGCTTGCCCGGGACCCCGGGGCTGTCCAGGCAGTGCGCCACCTCGCCCTCGAGGCCCTGGTAACCGCCGACGACCCGCAACTGCACGATGTCCTGATCGTAATGGTTCGAGACTTTCAGCTCGAAAGAAGCACCCTGATGACCCGTGTTCGCGAACTGCTGCGCGACCGGAAAGTGAGGATGTGATGATTAACGGAAACTAGGGAACCTAGTCTCTGGTCTGCTCCAATAGCTCGTTCACCGCCGAGACAACTTCGAGAACCACAGGTTGGGTTTCGGTCGCGTCGTCGCAGCGGAGAAAAACGTCGTGAACTTCGATGGCTAGAATGGCCAACTGGGTCGGATTGCCAGGGAACTTACCGGTAAAACTCTTCGCGTGGTCACTCAAGAATTTCGCAGCCCGTTGCACCGCCAAATGTTGCCTACGGTCCCTCACGCCTGCGTAGTCAAACTTCCAGCGTTGGGTGTGCCGAGTAATCAGCGCCTTGTCATCCGCTGAAATCCCAGCCGCGGTGAATACTCGACAGTCGTAGCTGCGGCAAGTCATCGGCCTGTGCCGGTAGATCGTACACTTGTCGTCGACCAGCATGGGGCAACAACCCTGTTCATCGTAGCCAAGCAACACCGTACCCTCGGGCTGACCCGGGGCGGCAAACAAGAGTTCTTCGGGGATCCTGGCCAGGGTTTCGGTTTCTTCGGGCCTGATGTGGATAAAATAGGAAGACCGGCAGCAGGCAGTACAATCTCCACAGGGTACTTCGGAACCGTTTTCGCCCGCCAGGGCGGCGCGTGTTCGACCAAGCCACGAAGAGAAAGTCCCGGCAGGCAGTTCCTGCTGGTCGGCAACCTCCACGACGTCGAATAATTTGACGTCGTCATTCACTTTTGACTTCCTTTTTCAAGCCGATCCACAGGATGTCCAAGTCACTCCAGCCCAAAAACCCACAATACCCCGCCCTGGGGAACAACGGGGCTCTTTCTCCCAAGGGCGGCGAGGGAAGCCTGCTCTCGCTCGGCGTCAACTCCCCAGCCGGATAGAACTGCGATGTACTGTTTGCCGCCGACCTCGTAGGTCGTAGGCACGCCGATAACACCGGAATTCGTTCTCTGTTGCCACAGCAGAAGTCCAGTCTCGGCGTGGAAGGCGCGGAAGTATCGATCATTGGTGCCGCCCATGAAAACCAGGTCGCCAGCCGTAGCCAGCACGGGCCCCCAGTTCTGGCTCATAAACGTTTTGCTCCATACCTTTTCGCCGGTATCGACATTCCACGCCTGCAGTTCGCCAATGTAATCGCGGGCTTCTTCCGTGAGAACGAGCGTCGACTTCTGCCAGTCCGTACCCATGAATTCGCGCCCCTTCCGGTACGCTACTTCCTCTCCGATCATATAGGCACAGACGTTGTCGTTGGCCGGTATGTACAGCAGCCGGGTTCGTGGGCTGAACGCGGCCGGGGGCCAGTCTTTGCCACCCCAATGTGACGGGCAGAACAATGCGCCCTTACCGGTACCGGGTTTTTTCGTCATGTCATAGGTCGGTCGTCCGGTGTCTGGGTCAATGGAGGTAAAAACGTCCTGTTTTACGTATGGCTGCGCGTCGACAAAACCAATTGATTCATCGAGACGTTCGAGAAACCACAGGTAGCCGTTACGTCCGGGATGAACCAGACCGCGCACCGACCGCCCACCACGACGGAAGTTGATCAGCAGGGGCGCGGAAACTTCGTCCCAGTCCCACGAATCGTTCCAATGGTACTGGTGATAGCCGCGGAGCGCGCCGGTTGCCACATCCAGCGCGATGACGGATGTGGCATACAGATTATCCCCGTCCCGGGTATCACCCATCCATGGTCCACCGTTGCCTGTGCCCCAATAAGACAGGCCAGTCTCCGTATCGAAGGATCCGGTAATCCAAACCGGCACGCCACCGGTCTTCCAGGAATCGCCGGGCCAGGAATCACTTCCCGGTTCACCGGGTGCGGGAATAGTGTAGGTTTTCCACACCGTTTCACCGCTTCCCGCATCTAATGCGGTAACGAATCCACGGATGCCGAACTCACCACCCGACACCCCCACCAGGACTTTGCCGTCAGCGACAAGCGGTGCCAGGGTCATGTAATAACCGGCTGCGTAGTCTTCGACTTCGGTCTCCCACACGACCTCGCCGGTCCTGGCATCAAGCGCGACGACGTAACAATCCGCGGTCGCCATGAACACCAGGTCGCCGTATAACCCCACGCCCCTGTTGGTGGGGTGCATCTGTACTTGATCCTCGGGCAATTCACGGATGTAACGCCAGATCAGGTTCCCACTTGCGGCGTCCAGGGCCAGCAGATGATTGTGCGGCGTGGTAATGAACATGCTTGTGCCATTGACGATCGGAGGCGCCTGGTGACCCTCGCGCAACCCGGTGGAAAAGGACCACAAGGGTTTCAGCCGGTGGACGTTGCCGGTATTTATTTCATCAAGCGGGCTATAACCGTGTGAGTCGTATGTGCGCCGATACATGAGCCAGTTTTCGGGTTCGGGGTTATTGAGCCTCGCGTCGGTAACCGACTCGTATTGGGCTGTGAACGCCGGGAGCGCTGCCAGCAGCAGCAATGAACAAAAACCCACAACACCCACCGGCTGTTTCATCGTTCCTCCTAATATGTGGGCGCCGGACCTACCCGCCGCGAGAACTTTCCAGCAACCCGAATAACCCCATCACCCAGTTCGATATGAAGCAGCGCCAGGGGTTTTGTCGCGGGACCCAGCACTACCCGCGCGGCATCGAGCACGGCAAACCGCGAACCATGACAGGGGCAGATCAATTCGTTGTTATCACGCTGCCAGCCGCTGACCTCACAACCCGTATGCGTGCATGCCGCCGACACCGCGAGAATAGGTCCTGCCGCATACGGCCTAGTTTTTGCCGACATCAATGCCTCGTCAACGCGAAGCAGCGAAAGCTGACCGTGAAGTGAGCCATCGCGGACAACGCCGTCAGGGGCCAGCGCGAATGCAAAAATCCGCTCCCTCCCAACATCGGTCGGACTGATGACAGACCCTGCCCGATCCCCAAATGCATGGACGAGTACATCTCCGATCTGCGGTTTCATCCGTTCGGATCGCGCGCCATGGGCCAGTCCTGCACCCAACGCAACCCCCACCGTGACGATCTCCCGCCGATTCACCTAGTGTCCTGTCTGGTCAATTCGCATAGTTTCAGCGCGATTCTCAAGGTTTATGTCAAGGCGCGTCCCGCAGGCAATGGTGGATCCCATTACCAAGGGACGCAACGCAGGCACAGGCCTTGAGAATCGTGCCCCGCGGGAGAACGCAGAATCGCCAGGAACCGCGTTGTGTCCCTTGCCAATATTCCCGATATTGCCGGCGCAACAGGTTTATCAGAGCGGCTGATGTGGACCACGCCTGATCAACTGACCTCTTCCCGGCTTGCCAACGACGATATTCCGTTCGGCGACAACTTCTCCCCGGCTGAGAGTGAACTTTGGCCAGCCTGTTACCTCGAACCCATCGTAGGGGGAGTAGTCTGATCTGCTGTGCATGGATTCACCATCAATCGTTCTGGTTTCCTGTGCATCCCATATGACCATGTCCGCATCGCTACCGACGCCGATCGAACCTTTTTGCGGGTAAAGACCAAATAATTTCGCAGGATTGGTCGAAGTAACAGCGACAAATTGTTCCAGGCTGATTCGCCCGCCTAAAACACCGGTCGAATAGAGCATGGGCAGACTGGTTTCCAGATCGGCCACACCTTGCCGCAAATTGGTGGCATCAAGTGTCGGGTCCAGCTTTTCCGCCAACTTCCAGGGCGCGTGATCCGTCGCCAGAGCATCGATGTTCCCAAACGCCAACGCGGCCCACATGGCGTCGATATCCGCTTGTTCCCGCAAAGGGGGCGCGCCCGCGTACTTCGCGCCGTCGACCTCCTCGAACCGTTGGCGAGTGAGATACAGGTACAACGGTCTCGTTTCTACGTAAACGGATACTCCACGGCTGCGGCCATCGTGGCAAGCGGCCAGCGCCCTGGCACTGGCCAGGTGCACGATATAACCAGGACATCCCGTTGTCTCACAGTATCCAACGGCCCGATAGGTCGATACGGATTCGGCCTGGACAGGTCTTGTCTCCGGATAATAACGTGGATCCGTTTTACCCGCCTCGCGTAACAGATTGCAACAGCAGTCGATGATCGCTGCGTCTTCACAATGAATCAGCGCGATCCCTCCAGCTTGTTTGACACGGCGCATGGCTTCGAGAAATTCTCCTACATGCCGATCAAAACTTCGAAACGACAGAAAAAACTTGATCGACGTATGACCCTGGGAATGGAGAGGGGCAATGGCCGCAAGATTCTCTTCACTCGGATACATCAGGACAGGATGAAAAAAATAGTCGGCGATGGACAGTTCTCTGGCTTCGGCATCGTCGCGAACGATCGCATCCGCCATCGTTTCATCTCTCTCGGGAAAACTCATATTCCCGACCGTGGTTATACCCCCTGCCAGAGCGGCGCGAGTCCCGGACTCGAAGTCATCCGACCATTTCCATCCATCGGCTCGGCGAGTGGGGGGTGTCAGATGAACATGGGGATCCACACCGCCAGGCGTAATGAAAAGACCCGTCGCATCGATTTCTCTATCCGCCGACATGGTGCCGCCCATCTGGACAACCTTCGTGTTGTCGATACCAACATCCACCCGCGCCCGAGCGCCGACAGTGACGACAGTTCCTCCCCGAATCACCAGATCCATTCCAGATGTCCCATTCCGAGCTATCCGCCCTTTCATCTTACCAAGGTTATGAGGATGCTTTCGTCGAAATACGGGGTGTTGATCGTTTCCAGCAGGCGGGTGGCCTTACTTTGCGGACAACTGCGCCGGTTACCGGGAATCCGGAAGAATCTCAAACATTCCCGGGAACGCGCAGGTGAGATTTCGACTGCGGCAATCGATTGGCTTCAAGCCGGGCTGCTGGAGGGGTTTACAACCACAACCCCCGGGGAATGATCCGCAAAGTGACGACGAAGCCTACCCGGCAACAACGATGACAATACGGTTCAATAGTCGGTCAACCGTCATCGGTCACCGGATCACCGAACACGACGCTCGCTACCGGACCCTGCACAACCCAACTCGGTTGGATGACCACATCTATTCGACGATTGCGTTTGCGACCCTCTTGCGTTTCATTGTTGGCTACGGGTCGTGATTCGCCGTAACCGATAAAACGAAGGTTAACGGGTGACACGGCCATGGAAGCGAGAAGGTGTTGCACAACCGTTTCTGCTCGAGATCGTGAAAGGCTGAGGTTCTGGGCGTCTGAACCAAAAGCGTCGGTATGACCTTCCACCACCACCTGGCTCTCGGGAAATACGCCGATCGCTTCCTTGAGGATTTCCAGCATCGAGACATGTTCGTTTTTCAATTGTGCCACGCCACTATCGAAGTTGAGCCCGATCATCCGAATGATGACCGTATCTCCCTGACGAAACACCGCGGCCTGCTCCGGCCGAAACAGAGTTTCTACCCGGGCGAACCTTTCCCGGTGCCGTGCCTGCTGCTCCAGCAGAGTCTCCAGTTCCTCGATCGTCCGGTCACCCCCACCAAGAAGCTCCTGCATCTTCGCGAGACGCGCGTTCAGCACAGAGACCTGAACATCCCGGTCATCGAGATCCTGGTCCATGAGTTCTTTCTGTTCCTGTAACGCCACTACCTCGTTCATCATCGTCTGCATCTTCGAAATTTGAGCGTTCAGCGCCACAACCTGGGCTTCACGATCGTTGAGATCCTGATCGAGCGCGTTCTTTTCCCGCTGCAACTCGTTGATTCCCTCCAGCAGATTTTCGATAGCCATTTTCTCGCCATCGTCGAAAAACGTGGGTCTGTCCAGGACGTCACCCAGTTTACCGATGGATGCTTCCCATTCGAGCAACACCGCTTCCAGGTTTGTTGTTTTGTCACGAATACTCCGCTGGAGCTTCGAAACGTAAATCGCATGCAGCGCGTTGTGTTTGGCTTCCATCGCCAACAGCCGTGGCCGGTCGGTGTCGTAGCGATTGGCGGTCAGTTCCGTTTCTGCCACATCGAGAAGGAAACGGGCGTTGTTGAGTGACATCGGCGCATACCGCGACGCGCGCAATTTTTCAGCCTGAGCCAACAAGCTTTTCGTCTCATTGAGGTAGTTGGATTTGATTGCGGCGAGTTCGCTTTCGCGATACGCGTTTTCTGCCTTGGTTGCATAACGTTGTGCGTACTTGATGCTACCCCGCTCCAGTCGACGGGTAGCTTCCGAGAAATTCGTCTCACCCGAGTACCAGCTATCGGGCGAGTATTGTGGTGCTTCACTGTCCAAGGCATCCTTGCGTGCCTGAATGGTTGAATCCAATGCCGCGGCGGCAATTTCCGCAGCTTGCCCAGACTTGTTGAATTGAGCTTCCGCCTTGCCGAGGTGGCGACGAATGGATTCGATACTACCGGCTCGTTTGAAGGTATCTTCGGCCTTTTTGTAATAATCAACGGCTTCGGCGTAACTGACGGGAGCGAGAAGCGGAGCATTCAGCGCTTCCGCAGCGTTACGGGCCGTGTCCGTGGCTTCGAACAGGGGACCGCGCATGCTGGTCAATCCAGCCTGATTAATGACAGGCACCATGAGCAAGGCGGCGCAAAAAAATAGTGTGACGATCTGGCGAGGCATAAGTTTTTCGTCCGTGAAATACGATTTTATCTTGACTTATCAATAGATTACGACGTTACGCCAAAAAAAATGTGAACTGCGACACGTTCGGGTGCGATCCCCGAGCGCTTGGTCGGGTTTAGAGAACTATGTCCTGCAGGGTACCCCATGTTTTACTGGTTTTTTTGACCTCGGAGATTTCATGCAGCTCGACCTGAACTTCGTTCGCGACCAGTTTGGCCAGTTGGCCGATAACCCCGAGTTTGTCTTCGCTTCCAACGCCGGAGGCAGCTACGTAGCCGATCAGGTCAGCAACCTGATCGAGAACTACGACCGTCACACCCGAGTACAACCGTACGAGCGTTACGAATCCTCCGCCGCCGCGGGCGCGGCAAATGATCGAGCACACTCACTCTGGACACGAGCACTGAATATCGATGAGGAGGAACTCATCATCGGCCCGTCCACCTCGATGAACACTTACGTTCTCGCGCAAGCGATCGGCAGCACGTTATTCGATGGCGACGAGATCATCGTCACCAATCAGGACCATGAAGCCAACAGCGGCGTGTGGCGACGCAAGGCGGCGGAACGCGGTGTTACGTTGAAGGAGTGGCGGGTCGATCCGACCAGCGGTCTCCTGGACCCAGACAAGCTGCAGACCCTGCTCAACGAGAACACCCGCTGGGTGTATTTCACCCACTGCTCGAATATTGTCGGAACCGTCAACCCCGTCGAACAACTGGTATCCATGATCAAACAACGTTCGCCGGCACGGGTGTTTGTCGACGCGGTTGCTTATGCGCCACATAAAATCTGTAACCTGCGTCAACTCGGCGTCGATGGCTACGCATTCAGTCTCTACAAGGTGTTTGGCCCACACCAGAGTCTGATGTTCTTAAAACG
>JAPUJX010000247.1 GCA_027295975.1 Gammaproteobacteria bacterium | reverse complement strand
ACCGCTTCTGCCTCTTCGAAGCGCTCTGAGGTGGTGAGCGCCCGAGCGTACAACATCGACAGCGGGAAGTTGTCGGGATTGATGACAAGTTGATGGGCAAGCAACTGCGCGGCTTTGTCGGACTGGTCGGCGGCTATGAGGAACTCGGTATAGGTTCCAATATAGAGTAGCTTCTGCGGATCCCTTTCAAACAACGCTTCGGCTATGACGAGCGCTTTTTCGTGATCGCCGGCTCGACTCAACGCTATCGCGTAACCGTATTGGGCGGTAATTGAACCCGGTGCTTCTCGAGCGGCTTTTGCATACTTCGTCACCGCCGCTTCGGCACCCTTTATGTAGTAGATGTCCGCCCGGGCACGCATCATCGTGTAGTCCAGATCTTCTTCGTACGAGCGTTTTGGATATAACAGAGATTGGCTCCTGGCATCCGCCACCCGGGTCTCGGAAAGTGGGTGTGTCAGGAGAAACTCCGGTGGGGTGCTGGAGAATCGGTAAGCCCGCTGCATTCGCCCGAACATACGCGCCATGCCGTCGGGGTCCATGTTGGCGCGGACCAGGGTGTTGAGA
The DNA here is from genome assembly GCA_027295975.1 of Gammaproteobacteria bacterium. Taxonomy (GTDB): domain Bacteria; phylum Pseudomonadota; class Gammaproteobacteria; order Pseudomonadales; family Azotimanducaceae; genus SMWK01. The sequence goes on along the minus strand of JAPUJX010000247.1, from coordinate 5,076 downwards.
CCGATGCGATCAGCCTCGGTTTCCCGGCCGCGGCTATAGCGAAGCTGTTTTGACTGGGCAACGGCCTGTACCGTGGTGATGGCTGCGATAGCGGCCTCCCCGCCTCCGGCGGCGCCCAAGAGTATTGCCGCCAACATGGCGGCGAGATTGGGTATGGCTTGAACGCGCTGTTCTTCCACACCTCGAGCGAAGTGCCGCTGGCTCAAGTGGGCGAGTTCGTGGGCGATGACCGATGAGTACTCGTGGACGTCCTGGGCGTAAAGGAATAACCCGAGATTGATCCCCACAACCCCGCCGGGAACCGCAAAAGCGTTAATCTGATCGCTGTCGATCAGCACGGTGCTGAGCACTTTTTCCTTGAGTTCCGAATACTGGGACAAATCCGCAATATGTTTGGCTATGTAGTGTTTGAGGAGGGGGTCTTCGATAGTTGGGAGGGACGCATGGATTTGTTTCAGGAAATCGCGTCCGATCTGGCGTTCCATCTCCGGAGATATGGTGCTGGAGGAGGCATCTCCCAACACGGGCAGATCTTTGGGTGGAGCCCCATGGACGATGGCCGCCATCGTCAGCGCTAACGCCATCGTCAGCGCTAACGCCGCCGTCGGCGCGAACGCCATCGCAGCACTCGGTCGCAATCGGGGTCGAAAAAGGTGTGCAAAGCGCAAAGTCATGAAAAACATCATACTTCATGGACCCCTTTCGAGTCGTAAAAGTTCACCCTCGCGAGGGCTGGAACCCTTATCATGGGAAATGGGAGTGAACATGACGGAAGCCGTTTTAGTCGACGCAAAGGGACTGCAATGCCCGATGCCGCTGCTCAAAGCCAAGAAGGCGCTCAATGAGATGAACCCGGAAGAGTTGCTTCGGGTATTGGCGACCGACCCCGGCTCGGTACGCGATTTTGAGGTGTTTTCCAGGCAAAGCGGTCATCCGTTGCTCGAATCCCGGCGTGAAGGCGATACCTATATCTACCTGCTGCGTAAGAAATCCGGCTGATGCGGTTTCTCGAGGTCATCGGCGGTTGGGTCAACCGGTATTTTTCCAACGAAGAAGCCATCTATCTGGTGGTGTTTATTCTCACCGCATTCCTCCTGCTGTTTGTTCTCGGCGGCGTGCTGGCCCCGGTGCTCACCGGGTTGGTGATCGCCTTCCTGCTCGAAGGCCTCGTCAACCGCCTGAAAACCTTGAACTTATCCGAAGGTTTTGCCGTCACGGTGACGCTGTTGGTTTTTTTTGGTGGGGTATTCGGTTTCGGTCTGATCGTGGTACCTCTGGTATGGCAGCAACTGGGCGCGCTGGCGGCGGCATTACCCAACATTATCGGTCGGCTCAATGAGATAACCCGGGATCTCAGCACGACGCTGCCGGATTTTGTTCGCCCTGAACAGGTTGAGCAGTGGCTGAACGCGGTGGCCGGGGAGATCGCCAACCTGGGGGGTACGCTGCTGGAAGCGTTGATTACCCAGTCTTTCGGTTTTGTTGCCGTGCTCATTTATCTGATTCTGGTGCCCGTTTCGGTGTTTTTCTTCCTCAAGGACCGGAAGCGGTTGATGGATGCATTTTTGTCTCTGCTGCCGAAGGAGCGGCCATTGTTGGACAAGGTGGGTGCCGAGATGAACGTGCAACTCGCCAATTACGTGCGGGGTAAGTTCATCGAAATTCTCATTGTCGGATCCGTCACTTACGTGACTTTTGTGGTCCTGGATTTGAATTATGCGGCGCTGCTGGCGCTGATTGTCGGTTTGTCCGTCCTGATTCCGTTCGTGGGGGCCGCCGTAGTGACCATTCCGGTGGCGCTTGTTGGGATCATTCAGTTTGGTTGGACCCTGGAACTCGGTTATGTGATGGCGGCATACGCGGTCATTCAGGGCCTGGATGGCAACTACCTGGTGCCGTGGCTGTTCTCGAAAGTCGTCGATCTACACCCCATGGCGATCATCGTGGCCGTTTTGTCCTTTGGTGGGCTCTGGGGTGTATGGGGCGTATTTTTCGCCATACCGCTCGCGACACTTGTCAAGGCCATCTACAACTCCTGGCCACGCCAGATCGAAGAGGTCGCCGAGGCCGAGGGGTTCGAAGAAGTTACCAGGGTTTCCAAAGGCGGGGTTTGAGCTTGTGGTTGACGAGAGGGCTCAAGTACCATTGCGCCGTTTTTTATAGGTGACTTGCCTATGCTGAGCGGAAGTATTGTCGCCCTCATCACTCCGATGACCACGTCGGGAGCGGTGGACTGGGAGGCTCTGGAAGGTCTGATAGGCTGGCATCTCGACAACGGCACGGATGGTATCGTGCCCGTCGGCACCACGGGTGAATCTGCAACGCTCACCGTGCTTGAGCACCTGGAGGTCATTCGCCGCACCGTCGAGGTGGTGGGCGGGCGTATCCCGGTGGTTGCCGGTACCGGAGGCAATGCCACCGCGGAAGCCATTCATCTTACCCGGGAGGCCGAAGGGCTGGGTGTGGACGCCTGCCTGCTGGTTACGCCGTATTACAACCGCCCGACCCAGGAAGGTCTGGTGCATCATTATCGGGCGATCGCCGAAGCAGCCAGCAAACCCCTCGTGCTTTATAACGTTCCTTCGCGCACCGCATGCGATCTGCAGGCGGAAACCGTTGCCCGCCTCGCACCCATCGACAATATCATTGGAATCAAGGAAGCGTGCGGCGACCCAGAACGGGTGTCGGCGATTCGTAACCTGGTGGCGGATGATTTCATTGTTCTTTCGGGAGAGGATGGGCAGACGTTTCGCATGCTGGAGCTTGGCGCGGTAGGCACTATTTCGGTGACGGCGAACGTATTGCCCAAGCCCATGGCGGAATTCTGCCGCGCCTATCTCGATGGCGACATCAACTGCGCGCGCCGCTTGGATGAGGCTTTACAACCGATTCACGAAATCCTGTTCGTCGAGCCGAACCCGACACCCGCCAAGTGGGCGCTTTTCGAGATGGGTAAAGTGGATAAGGGCATTCGCCTGCCGTTGCTGGAACTTTCCGAGCGGCATCGCCCCGAGTTGTTGGCGCGTCTGAAAACCGCAGAGGCTTTGTAGTGCGTTCAACCGTATTGTTGATCTGGGTTCTGTTGTCCGGGTGTTCCTGGATGTCCGGCGATGATGGGCTTTTCCCTGATCCCAGTGACGATTATCTCGATGCCAGGGAGCGACCGGACCTGATCATTCCCGAAGGCCTGAATCAATCCCAGGTTCAGGATCCGTTTCCTATCCCCGTTGTAGCGGATCAAATCAACGCGAGATATTTTCCGGGGCAGGCGCCCCGCCCGGACACGATTTATGCAACCGACAATCGCGACGCGATTCGAATTCAGTCTCTGTCGTCGCGGGAATGGTTAGCGCTCCCTGAGTCGCCTTCCTCGGTATGGCCGAAGGTCAAGCAGTTCCTCGCGGAGAACGGCGTTGCCGTCGCAAGCGAGATGAGTGCATATGGACGGCTCGACACAGAATGGTTGACCCTCGGCGATGAAGCTTATAGAGATATCGTGCGGCTGGTCATTCGCGATGCCCGGGCAGAAATCAACCTGACGACCGGCCGCGACCGCATACGCGTGCGGGTAGAGCAGGGTTTGCGCGAACGCACCAGTGAGATTCACGTGCGTCACGAGAACGACAGCCTGTCTATCCCCGCGGCTGAAGACGTTGTCGACCTGACTCCGTTGAAGTCTAACATCCCAGCAGCCGAACATGAGATGTTGAACGAGTTGGGCGCATACATTGCTTCGAAGGTTTCCGAACAAACGGTTTCCATGGTTGCAGGAGATATTTCGAAGGTCGCCAAAACCATGCTGGAGCGCAACGATCAAGGCGAGCCAGTGTTGCTGTTACGCCTGGATTACGAACGCGCCTGGGCAACGTTGGGACAGGCGCTCAGTAACGCCGGGGTCGAGGTCATGGAAGCTGATCAGGAAACCGGCGTGTTGTACGTACGCATTTCCGAGGATGTCTTCACCGGAAGCGAGCCCGGATTCCTGGATAGACTATGGCCCTTCGGTGGTAGTCAGGAACACCTGTTGCAGATCAATATCCTACCCGAGGGTCAGAATACCTTCGTGGTGTCTGTTCAGGCCCAGAAGTCAGAGGAAACGGACCGGGAACTGAGCCAACAGGTTCTGGTTCTCATTCGCGAGTACGCCAGTTGACGGCTTTCGCATCACTCGGGAGCGGCAGCAAAGGCAACGGCACCCTGGTGCGCATGGGCAGCGAACATATCCTGGTCGATTGCGGATTCTCGACAAAACAAGCCGAAAAACGCCTACGTAGATTGGGGGTCGCACCCGGCAGCCTTTCGGCGATTCTCGTTACCCACGAGCATTCGGATCATTCGGCCGGCGTGGCAGCGCTTGCGTACAAATATGCACTGCCCGTTTTCGCAAGTTACGGCACGCTCAAGGCGTTGGAACCGAAGCTGGTTGGTACGGTAATCGACAGCCACAAAGGGTTCAGCGTCGGTGAAGTCGAGGTTATCCCCGTGATCGTCCCTCATGACACCCGCGAGCCAACTCAATTCGTATTCGAACACCGTGGTGTGCGAGTGGGTGTTTTGTCCGATCTGGGCCAGATTACTCCGCACGTGATAGAACGTTACACGGGCTGCCATGGGTTACTGATGGAAGCTAACCACGATCGTCAGATGCTCATGCGGGGGCGTTACCCGGAATACGTGAAACGACGTATTGCCAGCAACTTCGGGCACCTCTCGAACGAACAGGCTGTCGCGTTTCTGAGCGCCGTTGCCAACCCCTTGTTACAAGTCGTAGTAGGACATGTGAGCGAAGAGAACAACCATCACGATCTGCTCGAAGCTTGTTTCGCACCGCTGCGGTCAAAGGTTCGTGAACTCCGCTACGCGAACCAGAGCGATGGCGTAACCTGGGTGGAAATTGCCGCTGATGCTGGAAATGCCGTAAGCGTTTCTCCAGAATACGCGATCCCCGCCAGATGAATATTGGCGCCCGACCCCACATCTACCTCGGAGAGGTGCCGGAGTTGGCCGAACGGGCTTGACTCGAAATCAAGAGTACGGGTAACCGTACCGTGGGTTCGAATCCCACCCTCTCCGCCA
>JAPUJX010000246.1 GCA_027295975.1 Gammaproteobacteria bacterium | reverse complement strand
CTTTTGAAGCTCAGCGGAGAAGCGCTCGGCGCCGCGCGGCCGGTTGGGATCGATCCGGAGGTAATCTCCCGGATTTGCCTGGAAATTGGCGCCGCTGTCAGGGCAGGTTGTCAGATAGCCCTCGTATTGGGTGGCGGCAATCTGTTTCGCGGCGCCTCTTTGCAGGCGGCTGGAATGAACCGCGTGACCGGTGATCAGATGGGCATGCTCGCGACGGTGATGAACGGGCTTGCGTTCCGCGACATGCTGCGCGAATCCGGCGTCGAGGCTCAGGCTTATTCCGCTTTCCAGATTCCCGGCATCGTCGAGAGGTTTCAATGCGACACCGCGATTTTTGCGCTGGAAAGGGGCGTCGTCCCGGTGTTCGTCGGAGGTACGGGTAATCCTTTCTGCACCACGGACACAGCCGCGTGTTTGCGCGGCATCGAGATTCGGGCCGATGCGGTGCTCAAAGCGACCAAGGTGGATGGGGTGTACAGCGCAGACCCGTTACTCCACCCCGAAGCGGTGCGTTTCGACAGCTTGAGTTATCAGGAGGTGTTGGACCGGCGCCTTGAAGTCATGGATCTCACCGCCATATGCCTCTGCCGCGATCACAAGATGCCGGTTATCGTGTTCGACATGGACGCGCCGGGTGCATTGACCGGGGTTATCAAGGGTGAGAAGGTTGGTACCCGAATCAGTGAGGGTGAGGGAGACTCTGATTAATTATCGTTTGCTCAGAGCTTCTCGCGTCCGTCAGTGCAAGGGGGCCAATCTTCGATTGGCCTTAGCGCAATCAAAGATTGCGCCTCGTAGCTCCGCAGCCAATATCCAGCCGTATTGGCAAGGGCTGCAACGCGGCAATGACGGACGCGAGAAGCTCCCGCAGGGTGCGCCGTATGGGCCTTTTGGGCTGTGTTGCACTTCTTGGCAATGGAGCCGACCATTACCTGCGAAGCGCGCCTTGCCAAAAGGCCCATACGGCACGCTGAGCAATCGAGAATTAATCAGAGTCTCCCTGGTTCAGGTAACCTTGCGAAATACCGGATACTCCCTCCCTCCTTTGATTGGGTTGTGTGGATATCGAAGGGCAACATAAGACCGCCAGGGGAGCATTAATGGCCACGGTCGTAGAAGAAATCGAATCGGGCGCCGATGAACGGATGGGTAAGTCCGTCGAAGTATTGCAGAAAACGTTCGGGCGCCTTCGCACGGGCAGGGCGAATCCGAGTCTGCTGGATGGCATCGAGGTACCCTATTACGGGACCGATACCCCGTTGAACCAGGTTGCGACGATCAATGTGGAGGATGCACGAACATTGGCTATCTCACCCTGGGAGAAGAACCTGATACCGGAGATCGAGAAGGCTATCCTGAAAAGTGACCTCGGCATCACCCCGGCCACGAGCAGCGATCTGGTTCGCATACCGTTGCCTGCGCTGACCGAAGAAAATCGCCGTGATCTTGCCAAGCAGGCGAAACACGAGGCGGAACATGCGCGGGTGGCGATACGCAATATTCGACGCGATGCCATCCATCATGTGCGGGAACTTGGCAAGGAAAAAGCCATTGCCGAGGATGATGCACACCGGGCGGAGGATGACGTTCAAAAACTCACCGATAAGCGAATAGCCGAAGTAGATCGGATACTGGCGAGTAAAGAAGCCGATCTGATGGAAATTTAGCGCACGATTTTCAAAGGCGCAAGCCCTTGAGATTTACCGAAAATTCACGTTCCGAGCACTATGTCAGAATCCCAGGCGGCGGCTGGAAAAGCAGAAAAATCGATGAACGAGACGGCTAACGTCGAAGTGCGTGGCGGTTTCGATCACATTCCCAAACACGTGGCCATCATCATGGATGGCAACCACCGTTGGGCGAGAAAAAGGCGCCTGCCCGGGGCGGCCGGTCATCGCGCCGGTGCCCGCAACGTGCGCCCGGTGGCTGAAACCTGTGCCGATCGCGGCGTTGAATGTCTCACTTTGTTCGCGTTCAGCACGGAAAACTGGAAACGACCAAAACGAGAAGTCAATCTCCTCCTGGATCTCATGCGCAACGTGCTCGAAAAAGATCTGGACGAACTCAATGAGAGAGAGGTGCGTTTACACATAATCGGGGACCGCTCGCGCTTTTCTTCGGATCTGCAGATGCAGATGAACAGAGCCGAAGCATTAACCCGCGGTAACAGCCGCATGACGCTCAACATCGCGGCAAACTTTGGCGGGCGGTGGGACATCACCGAAGCCGCGCGATCCATGGCCCGTGACGTGCGAGACGGGATACTCGACCCGGGTGAAATAGACGAAAAGAAGTTTTCCGGTTATCTGTCATTAGGGGAGATACCATCCCCCGACCTGTGTATTCGTACGGGTGGCGATCATCGGATCAGTAATTTTCTGTTATGGGACCTCGCCTACACCGAGCTGTATTTCACCGACGACTACTGGCCCGACTTCGATGGCGAAAACCTTTCCCGCGCGTTCGGTGCCTATTTTGATCGGCGCCGTCGCTTCGGACGCCGTGCGTAGGTCGAGGAACCTCTGATCAATCATCGATTATTCAGCGCGCCGTACGGGTTTTCTGCGGGCGACGTCGAGCCTATCGCCAGGTGCAAAGAAGTCTACATGCCTATTTGTCGGACAGGACGCTAAGCAACTTGTTGCTCCAGCGGGTCATCACGGCGTTGATCCTGGCGCCTCTGGTCGTAGCCGGCATTTACCTGCTGCCGTTTGCAGTTTATGCGTTGGTTTTCTGGGGGCTGGCGGCCATGGGGGCCTGGGAGTGGGCGCGCTTGAGCGGTTTGACCACGGTGCTTCCTCGGGCAGTGTTCGTTGCTGTTTTTGCCCTGACGGCTGCACTCAGCTGGATGTTTCCGGCGTCATTCACCCCGTTGTTGTGGGTGGGCGCCGGGGTATGGGTGCTTGCCGCGATATTGGTTGCCACTTACCCGAAAAGCTCGGCGCTCATCCGACGCGGTTGGTTTGCGGCAATCCTTGGCCAGATTACGATCCTGGTCGCCTGGGTTGCCCTCCTGGTGGTGCGCGCGGCACCCGATGGAGCCAGCTGGCTGTTGTGGGCACTATTGCTCGTATGGTCGGCCGATATTGGCGCGTATTTCGTCGGCCATCGTTTCGGTCGCCGTAAGCTTGCCCCGTCCGTCAGTCCCGGCAAGACCTGGGAGGGCTTCTGGGGCGGAATGGCATCAAGCCTGCTGATCGGCGGGGGACTCCTGATTGCTGCCGTTGACGGTGTTTTACCGGGTGAGATATCGCTGCTGTTGCTCTGGAGCGCCATAATTCTGGGTCTCGGAGCGGTTTCCGTGATAGGCGATCTGTTCGAAAGCATCCTGAAACGCGCTAGAGGGGTGAAAAATTCCGGTAGCCTGCTGCCTGGTCACGGAGGCTTACTTGATCGAATCGACTCCATACTTGCCGTTCTGCCTGTTTTTGCCCTGATACTCGGCTCGGTGTAACTAGGGAACCTCTGATCAATTATCGATTACTCAGCGCGCCGTACGGGCTTTTTGGCAAGGCGCACTTCGCGGGCAATATCGGGAATA